>DASWKS010000149.1:0-3441 GCA_036396495.1 Gemmatimonadales bacterium | reverse complement strand
GGTGCGGGGACTCGACAGCCACTTGAGTCCGATGATGAAACAGCAGGCGGCGAGGAGGTACGCCAGTTCGGTCAGGCCGCGGGGCATCAGCGTTTCTCCTGCCGGCCCTTGAACATGCTCAGCATCCGGTCGGTCACGGCGTACCCGCCGACCACGTTGATCATCGCGAAGACCACGGCGAGGAATCCCAGCACGGTGGAAATCCACCCGTGGCCGCCGCCGGCCACGATGATGGCGCCGACGACGGTGATACCGCTGATGGCATTGGCCCCGGACATCAGGGGGGTATGCAGGGTCGACGGCACCCGGTGAATCAGCTCCACCCCCAGAAACGTCGCCAGCGTGAAGATGACAATGCTGGTCAGCAGGGTCTCGAGCACGCGACTACCTCCCGTAGCGGACCTGTCCGGCGTGGGTGACGCACATCGGACCGGTGATGGGATCGTTCATATCGAGCTGCAGGGCGCCGTCCTTGAGGATGTATTCCACGAAGGTCTGCACGTTCTTGCTGTACATCGCGCTGGCGTGATAGGGGACTTGGCTGGGCAGGTTGAGGGGCCCCATCACTCTCACCCCGTTCGCCTCGACGGTTTCTCCCGGCCGAGTGAGCTCGCAGTTGCCGCCGGTTTCGGCCGCGAGGTCCATAATGACCGAACCGGGCCGCATGGCGTACACCATGTCGGCGGTGATGAGCCGGGGGGCGGGCTTCCCGGGGATCTGCGCGGTGGTGATCACCAGGTCCTGTGTCACCACCTGCCGGGCGACGGCATCGAGCACCCGCTTCTGCTGCTCCTGGTCCAGCTCCCGGGCGTAGCCGCCCGCTGCTTCGGCCGCCACCTGCTCGACCTCCACGAAGCTGGCGCCCAGGCTCTGGACCTGTTCCTTGACCACCGGGCGGACGTCGAAGGCCGACACCACCGCACCCAGGCGGCGCGCCGTGGCAATCGCCTGAAGGCCGGCGACCCCCGCGCCGATCACGAACACCTTGCCCGGTGGGATGGTGCCCGCGGCGGTCGTGAGCATGGGGAGGAGCCGGGACAGATGTGACGCGCCCACCAGCACCGCCTGGTACCCGGCCACGGTGGCCTGAGAGGAGAGCACATCCATGCTCTGGGCTTTGGTGGTGCGGGGCACCAGCTCCATGGCGAACGCGGAGATGTGACGGGCCGAGAAGTCGTCGAGCCACGCGTCGCCGATCACCGGCTGGAGCAGGCCGACCAGCGCGGCCCCGGTTCTGAGCCGGGCGGCTTCCTCGCCCGACGGGCGTTGCACCTTGAGAACCAGATCGGTGTCGAAGGCACTGCGGCTGTCAACCAGGCGAGCGCCGGCCAGCTGATACTCGGTGTCGGGCACGTAGGCGCTGCTGCCCGCCCCCTGCTCCACCAAGACCTCGACTCCCTGTTTCACGAAACGCGATACGGCCGCCGGCATCAGGGCTACGCGTTGTTCGCGCAGCGCGGTTTCCCGCGGCACACCGATACGCATCAGGGCTCCTTTCGAGCTCGCGGAAAAGGCCCCGCCAATCTAGCACGGTGAGGCACCAGGCGTGAGGCACAAGCTGGCTCCTTACTCCTCACGCCTCAGTGCTTTATGCTCCGGACCATCATGGCACGCATCGCCGAGGCGTTCGCTCCCGGTTCGATCGGCAACGTCGGGCCCGGGCTGGATGTGCTCGGGCTGGCGCTGGCGGGCACCGGTGACACGGTGACGGCGGAACGACGCGATAGCCGGGGCATCGAGGTCGCGGAATCAGGCCATCCCGATCTCCCTCAGGATCCCGAGCGGCACGCCAGCGGGTTGGCCGCGCGCGGGGTGCTGGCGCGCGCCGGAGCCCACTCGATGGGCCTGGTACTGCGGGTGCGGAAGCGGCTGCCCCTCGCGGGCGGCCAGGGCGGCAGCGCGGCATCCGCCGTCGCCGGGGCCGGGGCGGCGAACGCCTTGCTCGACCAGCCGCTTCCGACCGATCAGTTGCTGGCCGCGGCACTCGAAGCCGAGGCCACGTTAGCCGGGCGTCACCTCGACAACATCGCGGCCAGCCTGCTGGGCGGCCTGGTTCTGGTGCGCTCGCTCGATCCCATCGAGGCCGTCACCCTTCCGGTTCCTCCCGATCTCCCGCTGGTGCTGGTGCAGCCCAAGATGACCCTTCGGACCGCCGACGGGCGCGCCGCCCTCCCCGCCTCCATACCGCTGGCGACGACCATCCATCAGATGGCCCAGGTGGGCGCCATCGTGGCGGCCTGCGCCAGCGGCGACCTGGCGCTGCTGGGACGGGCCCTCGACGACCGTATCGCGGAGCCCGCGCGGAGCGGGCTGCTGCCCGGGTTCGCGGCGGCCAAGTCGGCCGCGCTGGAAGCGGGGGCGTTGGGGTGCTCCATCTCCGGCAGCGGCCCCACCGCGTTCGCGCTGGCTCCGGATGCGGCGGCGGCGCCCGCGATCGCCCGGGCCATGGTCCTGGCCTATCAGCGCGCCGGCCTCGAGGCCGAAGCCCGAATCACGCATCCCGATGTCCATGGCCTTCGGGTCGAGCTCTCATGAAGGTGTTCACCACGCCCCGCCCGGCAACCTGGCAAACCTGCATCGCCTGCGGGAACGAGCGGCTGGAGCGGGATTCCGCGGTGCGGTGTCAGTGTGGCGGACTGCTGACGGTGCGGCATCGCGCGCCGGCGTGGTCGGGCGAGGCGTTGCGAGGCCTGTTCCAGACCCGGTGCTGCACCCGGCCCGACACCATCGCGTCCGGGGTGTGGCGCTTTCGCGAACTGGTGCTCCCCACCGCCCGGGACGAGGAGCTGATCACCCATCCGGAAGGCAATACGCCGCTCTTGCAGCGCGAGGTCGTCACCCGATGGGCCGGCGTGGAGGAGCTTTTCCTCAAGCACGAGGGCCACAACCCCACCGGCTCCTTCAAGGATCGGGGCATGACGGTGGGGATGACCCAGGCGAAACGAATCGGGGCGCGCGCGGTCGCCTGTGCCTCGACCGGAAACACCGCGGCCTCCCTGGGGGCCTACGCCGCCCATGCCGGTCTGCCCGCTTTGGTGCTGGTCCCCGCCGGGCACACCGCGGCCGGCAAGCTGGTCCAGACCCTGGCCTATGGTGCCCGCACTCTGTCAGTGCGGGGAGACTTCGATCAGTGTCTCAGGCTGCTCGACCAGGCGAGTGAACGGCTCGGTGTGTACCTCCTCAATTCCATCAATCCGTTCCGGCTGGAGGGGCAGAAGACCATCGTGTTCGAGCTGCTGCAACAGCTCCGATGGGATCCGCCCGACTGGATCGTGCTGCCGGCCGGCAACCTGGGGAACCTCTCGGCGTTCGGAAAGGCTCTGACGGAGGCCCGCGACTGGGGACTCATCGACCGGCTGCCGCGGCTGGCCGGGGTGCAGGCCGAGGGTGCCGCCCCCTTCGCCCGAGGATTCCTCGAAGGATTTCGGGTCCGGCACCGGG
>DASWKS010000148.1:0-11248 GCA_036396495.1 Gemmatimonadales bacterium | reverse complement strand
GCTCCCCGCTCCCTACTGCCACCGAAAGATCTTTAGAGCAATCGCGAAACTCGCGACCATCCACAGCCCCACGACGGCCAGCTCCGGGGCCAGCGTAACGAGTGAGGCCCCTTCCAGCATTGTGGCGCGGAGAGCGTCGACTACCGCGGTGAGGGGGAGGGCCTGGATGAACGGCTGCATCACGTCGGGGAAGTTGCCCGAGTTGAAGAAAACGCCGGAGAAGACCCACATCGGCATCATGGCCAGGTTCATCAACCCCGACGCGGCCTCGATGGTTCGAGGGCGGGCCGCGATCATCAGGCCCAGGCCGCTGAAGGCGAAGGCGGACAGCAGGCAGACCAGGAGCAGTGTGGGGACGCTACCGCGAAGCGGCACCCCGAACACCAGCAGACCGAAACCCACCAGGGCCGCCACCTCCAGTACCAGCCAGATCAGGCGCGAGAGCATGAAGGAGAGCAGGTACTGGCCCCGCGACATGGGTGTGGAGATCAGGCGCTTGAGCAGCTTCTTGCGCCGCTGATCCACGATGGCGAAGCCGACGCCCCAGATCCCGGTGCCCATCAGGTTCATGCCCAGCAGCCCCGGCACCAGGAAGTCGATATAGCGGGAACCGCGTTCCCGCACCTGCTCCTCCCGCACCGCCACCGGATCGGCCCGCCCGGCCTTGCGCTGCAGGATGTCATCGGTCACCTGGCGGGCCATCCGCGCGTCGGGACGGGTCTCGTCGAACCGGTAGACCACGCCGTCACCGGAGGTCACCACCAGCAGCGCGATCTTGCCGGTCCTGAGGGCTCGCGCGCCGGCGCTGTCATCCAGCCGCTGGACCAGGACCCGGGGATCCTGGGCCAGCGACGCGGTCAAGGCCTCCGCCCGAGGGGTCTCCAACACTCCCAGTTTGATCTGATCCTGGGGCTTGGAGCGAAAGGCGATTCCGAGCCCCGCCGTCAACAGCACCGGGAAGACAAATACCCAGAACATCGCCTCGGGCTCGCGAACGAACTCGAGATACCGGACCAGGGTGAGGCGGGCGAGGGGGCGCTCGCGCCAGGAGCGACCGGTCTCAGGCATCGCGCAGGTGCCTTCCGGTCAGCGAGACGAAAACATCTTCCAGGGTCGGCGCGTGGGTGCGGAGCTCGGTGAGCGGCATCCCCCGCCCGTCGAGCAATCCCAGGAGAGCCGGCATGACCGTGTGCAGCTCGGCCACCTGCAGCCGCCAGCGGTCTTCCTCCTGCCGCACCCCGACGACGCCCGGGAGACCGCTCAGGGCCTCCGCGGCCAGAGCCGAGCCGTCGGCCAGGCCGAACTCAACGACATACTGTGCGCCGAGGGACGCGATCAACTCCCGCGGAGTGCCGAGCGCAATGACCTTGCCGTGATCCACCACCGCCACCCGATGGCAGAGGTGTTCCGCCTCCTCCATGTAGTGGGTGGTGATGAGCACGGTGCGTCCTCGGATCTGGAACGACCGAATCAGCTCCCAGATCTGCCGGCGCGATTGGGGATCGAGCCCGGTGGTGGGCTCGTCCAGAAAGAACAGCTCCGGGTCCGACACCAGACCCAGGGCCAGTGCCAGCCGCTGCTTCTGCCCCCCCGACAGCTGGCCCACTCGTCCGTTGCGCTTCTCGCCCAGCTGCACCGCATCGATCACCTCGTCAAGGGGACGAGGCGCTCGATAGAAGCTCCGGAACAGATTGATGGTCTCGGCGACCGTGATCTTCTCGGCCAGCTGGGTTTCCTGGAGGGAGATCCCGATCCGCTCCCGGAGCTCGCGCTCGTCGGTCGACCAGCGCCGCCCCAGGATTTCCACTTCACCGGTGTCGGGCCGGTTCAGACCCTCGCAGATCTCGATGGTGGTGGTCTTGCCGGCACCGTTCGGACCCAGCAGCCCGAAGCATTCGCCGGTGGGGACTTCGAGATCCAGTCCGTCGACGGCCACGACCGTCCCGTACGCTTTACGCACTCCTTGGAGTCGAATGGCGGGAGGCGTCATGGGGAGCGAAGGGCGGTGAACGGTGAACCGGTGGGCGGTGAACAGTGAACAGTGAACGGTGAACAGTAAACGGTAAACGGTAAACCTTGAACGGTGAACGGGTTCCCGACCAACGCGAGTCCACTGTTTACCGTTTACCGTTTACCGAAGCCTACCGGTTACCGAGACGGCGCTATTCCGCGGCGACTCCTGTTTTCTGCATCAGCAGTCGCTCGGTGAAATCCAGTCGGGATTCCAGCTCGGTCACGCGGGACTCGAGCATCGAGATGGTCTCTTCCCGACTGGTCACGTCGGACTCGAGCGCTTCGATCCGGCGCTCGTACTCCTGACCCAGCTTCCGGCGGGAGCCCCGGCCGGACCAGTCACCGTGCCACCGGCGAGACCACATCAAGGCCATCATCAGACCGAAGAACGCCCAGATCATTGTCGCCTCCACTCTCACGTCAAACCGGCTGGTCGCGGAGTGCCTTGATGTCGTCCGCGGCCTTGTTGAGGATCTCGACAATACGTCGGGTGTGGGGATCGCCCGGGCCGTGACGCCAGGCGTCGCGCCAGGCCACCGCCGCCAGGCGAGTAAAGGCCTGGCTCAACTCACCCATCGCGCCGCCGGTGAAGTCGCGCACCGTTTCGCGGACCCGGTCGAAGATCTCGTCGATGGTATCGCGGTGGTTGTCGAGGAAGGTCTCGCCCTCGGGTGTGATGTGATAGGTCTTGCGGCCCTCGGTCTCGACCACCCGAACCAGTCCCTGGTCCTCCAGCAGCTGCAGGGTGGGATAGACGGTACCGGGTGACGGCGTATACCAGCCGCCAAACCGTTCTTCAATCTCCTTGATCACTTCATAGCCGTGACGGGGCTTTTCCCGCAACAGGCGGAGTATCACGTACTTCATCTCGCCCGACTCGAAGACCTGGCTCCGCCGCCGCCCGCGTCCCGGCCCCCATTCCCGGCTCCACTTGTGGGCCCAGCGCTCGGGGTCAAATTCGGCGAAGATGTCGGCAAACCAATCACTTCCACGTGCGCACATTGACAGCACCCTCTCGATAGTACTTAAGATATATCGTAAGTACTAACGTATGATGTGTCAAGATATATCGGAGAGCAATCACTGGGTACGGAGTACTGGGTACTGAGTACTGAGTCTTAGGCAGGCTGGCTCCGGGCATTCCGGGGGTATCCGGCGCGGCGGGCTAAGTTTCTCAACTTGGTACTCTGTACTCGGTCCTCAGCACCTGGTTACAAATGACTTTCCTCGCGCGGCTCATCAAAGTCGTTCTTCTGCTGGCGGTGATCGCGCTGATCGGCTTCTTCACGGTGGTCGCGGGGTACGCGGACCGGCAGCGGAACCGGGTCAGCCGAGTGCCGCTCCCCCCGGTGGATTCGGCCACCCGGGCGCTGCATGCCGAGCTCAACATCGTGGATCTTCACGCCGATCCACTGCTCTGGGCCCGGGATCTCACTCAGCGAAACACGCATGGACACGTCGATGTGCCCCGTCTCATTGAGGGGAACGTCGCGGTGCAATTGTTCGGCGTGGTGACCCAGGTCCCGCCGGGGCAGAATTATCAGAGCAATCCGGCCGACCGGGACCGGCTGTGGATGCTGGTCGCGGCGTCCCGCTGGCCGGTCGAGACCTGGAACAACCTGCTGCAGCGCGCGCTGTATCAGGCTTCCCGGCTCGAGCAGGCGTCGCGCGACTCGCGCGGCACCGTGGTCCTGATCCGCTCGCGCCAGGAGCTGGAGAGCTTCGTGCGGATCCGGGCCCGCGACAACCAGCGGCTCGTGGGCGGAATCCTGGCGGTGGAAGGGCTGCATGCCCTGGGCGGGAACCTGGCCCGGCTCGACACCCTGTTTAGCGCCGGTTTCCGGGTCGCCGGCCTGACCCACTTCTTCGACAACGAGCTGGGCGGCTCCTCGGCCGGCCTGGCGAAGACCGGCCTGAGCGCCTTCGGCCGGGAGGTCGTGCGCCGCATGGAGGAGCTGGGCATGGTGGTCGACCTGGCTCACGCCTCGCCCCAACTGATCGACGAAGTGCTGGCCGTGGCTCGGAAGCCCGTGATCGTGTCGCACACCGGGGTCCAGGCCACCTGCCCCGGTCCGCGCAACCTGAGCGACTCGGCCATCCGCCGGATTGCCGCCAACGGCGGGGTGATCGGCATCGGATTCTGGGACGCGGCGGTGTGCGACATCAGCCCCGCCGGCATCGCGAAGGCCCTGCGACATGTCGTCGGACTGGTCGGCGCCCAGCACGTGGCGCTGGGCAGTGATTTCGATGGCGCGACCACCACCGCGTTCGACGTGTCCCAGATGGGCCAGATCACCCAGGCGCTCAAGGACGCCCGGTTCACTCAGCCGGAGATTCGAGGAATCATGGGAGAGAACGCGCTTCGGGTGCTTGGCAGCGGACTGCCGTAACCGCAAATACTGGGTCGAGTACGGAGGACTGATCCCTTCCACACCCCACAGAGTCGTCGGGTCCCTGGCGCTGGCGCTCTGGCGCTCTGGCGGTTCGATCGCGAGGCGTACTAGGCTGTCTCAGAACCGTCCTGTCGAGCGAAGCCCCGTCATGTTGAGCGAAGCGAACATCCAGCCGGCGCGGGCTGATCCTTCGCTCCGCTCAGGATGACGGCGGCGCTCAGGGTGACGGCGTGCGCTTAGGATGACGGCGGCGCTCAGGATGACGGCCTGCGCTCATGATGACGGTGCGGTCTGCCCCGCTTGCGCGGCGCGGGTTCCCAAGGGACATTCGAGCCATGCCACTGCACACAATTCTGCGCACAATGCTGGTGGCCGCGGTGCTCTTACCCGCCGGCCCGCCCGCCCGTCTGCCCGCCCAACGAGCCAGCGAACGGTTCTCCCGGCAGGACGTCATGGTCCCGATGCGCGACGGGACCAAGCTCAACACCGAGATCTACGTCCCCAAACAGGCGACCGGCCCGCTGCCGATCCTGCTGACCCGGACCCCCTACGGGCTGGGGCACGATCAGGACGGGTTCAGTCCCGCCCTCACGTCATCCTATGGGGAACTGGCCGAGGACGGCTACATCTTCGTGTTCCAGGACATCCGGGGCCGCTTCAAGTCGGAAGGCCAGTTTGTCATGCTGCGCCCGCCGCGCGATCCCAAGGACCGGAAGGCGATCGACGAGGGGACCGATACCTACGACACGATTGAGTGGGTGCTCAAGACCCTGCCCGGCCACAACGGCCGGGTGGGGATGCTGGGCATTTCCTATGGCGGGTGGCTCACCGTGATGGCGATGCTCGACCCCCACCCCGCCCTCAAAGCCGTTTCACCCCAGGCGTCACCGGCCGACATGTGGCTGGGGGATGACTTCCATCACAACGGTGCCTTCCGGCTGAGCTACGGCTTCGAGTACGCCACCCTGATGGAGACCACCAAGGAGACGACGCCCTTCGCATTCGATGAGCATGACACCTACGAGTGGTTCCTCAAGGTCGGTTCGCTCGCCAACATCAACGCCCGCTATCTGCAGCAGAAGATCCCCACCTGGAACGACTACGTACAGCACGCGGATTACGATGGGTTCTGGCAACGGCAGGGGGTGGCCCGCTACCTCACCCGAGTGACGGTGCCGACGCTCAACGTGGCGGGCTGGTGGGACCAGGAGGACTTCTACGGGCCGCTCAAGATCTATGAGCTGCTGGAGAAGCATGACGCCAACCGGCGCAACAGCATTGTGGTGGGCCCCTGGAACCACGGCGGCTGGGCCCGGGGCGAGGGCGAGCAGCTGGGCCGGATCAAGTTCGGAGTACCCAGCTCCAAGTACTACCGCCAGGAGATCCAGCGGCCCTGGTTTGCCCACTACCTGCGCGACGGGGCCGATCCCAAGGTGCCCGAGGCGCTGGTGTTCGAGACCGGTGCCAATCGCTGGGTCTCGTACGAGACCTGGCCGCCGACCCGGGTGAGCACCACCCGCCGCCTGTATTTCCATCCCCAGGGCAAGCTCTCCTTCGAGCCGCCCAGCGATACCACCCGCAATGCGCACGATGCCTACGTCTCCGATCCCAACCGGCCGGTGCCATATCGGGCCCGCCCGATCCTGCCGCTGTATGGGGGCGGCTCGAACTGGCCCGTCTGGCTGGTGGACGATCAGCGTCACGCCCATCTGCGGCCGGATGTCCTGTCGTACGAGAGCGAGCCGCTGGCGGAAGAGGTGGTCGTGTCGGGGAACGTGCTCGCCAACCTGTTCATCTCCACTTCGGGCAGCGACGGCGACTGGATCGTCAAGCTGATCGACGTGTATCCCGAAAAGTACCAGGCCGAGCCGGCCATGAGCGGGTACCAGCTGATGGTGGCCAATGAAGTGATGCGGGCCCGCTACCGCAATTCCTGGGAGAAGCCCGAAGCGCTGGTCCCGGACCAGGTCACTCCGCTGACGGTGGACCTGCGCCACGCCAATCATCGCTTCCGGAAGGGCCACCGGATCATGGTGCAGGTGCAGAACACCTGGTTCCCGCTGATCGATCGCAATCCCCAGACGTTCGTGCCCAACATCTTCCTGGCGAAGGACAGCGATTTTCGGGCGGCGACTCACCGGGTGTTCCGCTCCGCGGCCCAGGCCTCCCACCTGGCGTTGCCGGTGGTGAGTGGGCAGATGACTCCATGAGGGCGGGCAGGCGGGCGGGCGGTCGGGCGGACAGTTATGGCAGATGGCCCGGTCTCTTGCTGTCTCTCCTGTCGCTGACCGCCGGCCCGCCCGCCCGCCTGTCCGCCAGTCCGGCTGCCCGCCTGCCCGCCCAGACCCCGCGCGATACCGGCACCGTCGTGCTCCGCGCGGGCCGCCTGTTCGACAGCGAACGCGGCGTGTTCCTCACCAATCAGCAGATTCTGGTGCAGGGGCGGACCATCCGCGCGGTGGGATCGACCGTCACTGCGCCGGCCGGCGCACGGGTGATCGACCTGAGCGGAGCTACCATGCTTCCGGGTCTCATCGACGCCCATACCCATCTGCTGTACCTGGAACATCCCAAGGGCGATCTCACCTCGGAGGGTATGAAGGCCGTCGTGCTCGAAGGGACCGCGCTGCGGGCGCTGCGCGGCGCCGCCAGGGGCCGCACTTTCCTGGCGGCCGGCATCACCACGGTGCGAGATCTGGGCAATTCCGGTCGATTCGGCGACGTGGCCTTGATGCGGGCGATCGAGGAAGGAAGTGTCGATGGGCCTCGCATGATCGCTTCCGGACCCGGGCTGAGCCCCATCGGCGGCCAGTTCCCCGGGCTCCAGCCGGCTTGGCAGAGCATTGCCGCCGAGGAATATCGCGTGGTCCGGAATGCCGAAGATGCGGCGGACGCGGTACGGGAGAACGTGACGCTGGGGGCTCGGGTCATCAAGATCTACTCCAACAACACGCCGAACCCCGGCAGCTTCTCCGATGCCGAGCTGGCAGCGATCGTCGAGTCGGCCCGGCGGCACGGGGTGAAAGTCGCGGCGCACGCGACCAGCGACGCCGCGGTCTACCGGGCGGCGCGGGCCGGCGTGAATTCCATCGAACACGCCTACCAGGTCACCGACTCCACCCTCGCGCTCATGGCCAAGAACGGCGTGATGATGGTGCCGACCGACATGGATACGTTGAGCCTGGAGCGCTACCTGCGGCAATCGGGTCAGTACGATACCACTCGGTTCCGCCAATTCCTCGGCATGCTGTCACCCCAGCAGGACCGGGTCCGGCGGGCCATCCGCGCCGGCGTGACTATCGCGGCCGGGTCGGACAACTATCTCGATATGGGCGTTCCGCAGGGATCGGCGGCGATCCGGAACCTGTTTGCCTATCGCGCCGCGGGTATGACGCCGGCGCAGGTGCTGCAGGCGGCCACGATCAGCGACGCCAGGTTGCTGGGCATGGAAGGCCAGCTCGGCGTGATCAAAGCCGGCGCCCTGGCATTTACTTGGACGGACAGACGGTCGGACGGACTGACGGCCGGTAGGACCGGCAGTCGGTCAGTCGGTCAATCAGTCGGTCGGTCGGTCGGTCCGTCCTACTTATGAAAGTTGAACAGGGGCAGCCACTGGGTGATGCCGCGATTGTTCTTGGCGCGATTGAGCACCCCGATCTGCAGCCCATGCAGCTCATCAGCGGTATTGAAGATCCCGATGGCCAGCCCGCGTTGCGGTCCCTTGATCTGGGTGTAGGGCGAAATCGCGAGGCCGCCCATGTCCCAGGTCTTGAGCCAGCCGGCGATGGTGGCGCCGCGGGTTTCGTCCGCCACGATCCTGCCTAACGTCAGCCCCACGCCGCTCATCCGGGTATTGGCTACCAATGCCAGCCCCGCCACCGTCAGCCCCCGGACATGGTCGTCCCCCACCAGCGCCAGCCCGGCCAGATTGAGGCCGGTGACGTTGTCGCCGCCCACCAGGGCCAGCCCGCCCAGGTTGATCCCCTCGACCCGTCCTTCCGCCACCAGCGCCATCCCGGCGAGGGACAGGTAGCGGAGGGATCCCTGGGTCACGAGGGCCAGCCCGCCCAGGTTCACGCCTAACAGTCCGTCCTCGGCCACCACCGCCAGTCCGCCCAGATTGAGGCCGGTCATCGCGCCCTGCGCCACCACCCCCAGGCCGCCGACATTGAGACCTCTGAGGTCGCGCTCAGCCACCAGCCCCAGGCCGCCGAGGTTGATCCCATCCATGCCGCCCTGGGTCACCGCCCCCAGTCCGCCGATGTTGAGGCCTACCGCCGCGCCTTCGGCGACCAGACCCAGCCCCCCAACGTTGATCCCGTAGATCTCGCCTTCCGATACCAGACCCAGGAGGCCCAGGTTCACTCCCGCCATCTGCTGCGACGCCACCGCGCCCAATCCGAGGCTGACGCCTCGGAGGTAGGCACCTTCCGGCCCGACCAGTCCGATCTGGAGCCCGTAGAGCCGGGCTTCCGGGTTGGCCCGATCGGCCGCCTTCCAGAGGGTGAGATTGATGCCGTTGATCTGTTGTACACCGCGGTCACGGAAGTTGATCCGGAGTCCGTTCCACCGGCTCGAATTACCGAAACTCAAGCCGGTGTGGCCGATCCCGAGGTTCAGCAGGCCGTGTCCCGGGGAGGTGTCGGGCGGACGGTCCTGATCCTTCTCCCGATCCCGCCCGCGCTGGGCCGCGAGAGGACCTGAGACGCTGGCCAACACGGCAATCGCGAGGAGACCGGGTGGTGTGCGCATGAGCGGGAAGGGTTGAGACGGGCGCACTACGGTGGGGGGCATGCTGGTGTTTCAGTTCGCAACCGGCAGTTCCGCGTTCCCCCTTCCGGGTTCCGAGTACGGTGCTTGGTGCAGTGCTGAGTGCCGTGTGCTGTGTCTCGTGCTGTGCCGCGTGCTGGGCGTACATTCACGGAGCAAGTTTAGGTACTCGGCACCGCACTCAGCGCCGTACCCGGAACGTGGAACCGGGAATCCGGAACATGCCTACTCAAACAGCCACCGCGCGCGATAGTCCCTGGCCAAGCTGGTCTGCAGCAGCCGGGCGCGCACCATCTCCACCGGCATGTTTCCGCCCTGCAAGACCGCGTCGTGGAAGGCGCGCTCCGACATCCGGCCGTTCGTCACCAGCTCTCGATGCAATGCCCGGAACTGGAGGCCGCCGATCATGTAGGCCAGCTGGTAGAGCGGCGGATAGCTGCCATTGAAGGAGCGGCGCACCTCGGCCGTAGCGTTGGCGCGCTCGTGGCCCACCCGGTCCACCAGGAAGTCGATCGCCTGCTGGGGGGTCATGGTGCCCATGTGGAACCGGAGCGAGAAGATGATCCGGGCGGCGCGATGCATGCGCCAGAAGAGCATGCCGACCCGGTCCTCCGGCCCGCGGGGGAAACCCAGATCCCAGAGCCGCATCTCCCAGTACAAGGCCCACCCCTCGGTCCAGAACGGGGTGGAGAACTCCTGCCGATGGGACATGTAGCGCCGGGTCATGAACCGTTGCAGATGATGGCCCGGGATGAGCTCATGATGCACCGTGGCGCGCGAGAAATGGGGATTGTTGCCCCGCAGACTCATCAGCTTGTCCTCGGCGCTCATCTCGTCCGTGGGATACGACACCTGGATCACTTCACCGCCGAGAAAGAAGGGACTCACCTTCTGTCGCTCGGGTGAGAGCATTTCCATCCGCCAGATCTCCTTGGCGAGCGGCGGCACCGTGACCAGGCCCCGTGATTCGACATACTCGGTGGCTTCGCGGGCCAGATCGCGCACCAGGTCGGTCTGCCGGCCCGGTTCCACGTAGGTGTTCTTCACCTGTTCCAGGGCCGCCTTCCAGTCGGCGCCTTGGCCCAGCTCGCGCGTAGCCTTCTGCATTTCCGCTTCACACCAGGCGAACTCGCGCTCCGCGATCCGGAGCAGATCCTCGGGTCCGTAGGGAATGAGCTCGAACGCCAGCTCGGCCCGCAGCGCGTCGGCGCCGATGGGATCGCCGATGATGGGTTCGTCTTCCCCGTCTTTCTGTCCGATCACCTGGCGTCGCAGAGTGCGGGCGTATTTCACCAGCGCCGAATCGGCCCGCTTCCAGGGATCCGCATTCCACCAGGTAAAGACCGGATCGTATCCCTCGTAGTACCGATACCAGTCGGTGAGGGTACCGCGGAGCGCGTCGATCAGGCCTACGCCTCTGAGCGCGATGATGCGCGCGGCCCGCGCGGTGTCCCGGTCCTCTCCCGCCTCCATCCCGGTCCGCAACGTGTCGATCTGTCGGGCCAGATGGGCGAGTGTGGCCGAGGTTTCGCGCGGCTTCACGGTCTCGAGCCGGCGCCGGGTCTCCATCAGGCCCATGATGGCATCGCCGAACGGCACCAAGCGCCGCATCTCACCGGCGCGCCGGGCCTCGAGCTCCAGTAGCGCCAGCTCGCGGCGCACCGCGTTGGCCAGCAATTGCCAGTCGATCCGGCCCTCGACATCGAGGCGATCGTAGGCGATGGCCTCGAGCCGTTTCTGCCACTCGGCGCAAAACCGCTGGTAGCGCTGGCGCCTCCCCGCGTCGTACTCCACCGCGTAGCGGCGCGAGAGCGCCTCCCGGTCGAGGGTGTAGCGCTCGACGGTGTCGCGGAGCGCCTGGGCGGGGAGGGGGGAGCAGGGAGCAGGGAGCAGGACGAGCACAGCCAGCACGAAGCGATGCATGAAACCGATCAATTCCGGGTCAGAAGGGGGAATCGGGGAATGTGATGGACCAGTCTTCTTTTCGTTCCGCGGCATCGAGGTGGAGCAGGACGGTTCCCACGCCGGCCGCGCCCTGCATGAATCCGGTCTGGGCCACGAGGTTCTCGGGC
>DASWKS010000147.1:0-7337 GCA_036396495.1 Gemmatimonadales bacterium | reverse complement strand
GGGCGGGCGGGCCGGCGGGCGGGAGGGCCGCACCTGGTGTTGGACGCCGCCGGCTCGGGGCAGCCGGGCCAGGTATTCCCGGATCTGCTTCAGGCAATCCCCATCGTTGGCGGCACGGTAGTGCGCGACGCCGGAGCGTTCGGTGTGGGTTCGGGCGCCGCCTAACGTTTCTGCATCGACCGTCTGGCCGGTGGCGCCCTTCACCAGATTGGGGCCTCCCAGGCCCATGAAGCTGGTCCCCTCCACCATGAAGATCACGTTCGAGAGCGCCGGGAGGTAGGCGCCGCCCGCCACGCAGCTGCCCATCACCGCGGCGATCTGGGGGACGTGGAGATACCGGCGCATGATGGAGTTGTAGTAAAACAGCCGGGCAGCGCCGTACTGGCCGGGGAACACGCCGCCCTGATAGGGCAGATTGACCCCGGCGCTGTCCACCAGGTAGACGATCGGGATGCGCTGGCGCATCGCGACCTCCTGGGCCCGCAGCATCTTGGGGATGGTCTCCGGCCACCAGGATCCGGCCTTCACAGTGGCATCGTTGGCCACCACGACCACTTCCCGCCCTTCCACCAGGCCGATCCCGGTGATGACGCCCGCGGCCGGGGCCTGGCCCTCGTAGCGGTCCCAGGCGATCAGCAACCCGATCTCGTACCAGGGCGAGTCGGGGTCGAGCAGCCTCTGCACCCGCTCTCGCGGCGCGAGCTGGCCCCGGGCGTGCATCCGGGCCACCCGCTCAGGACCGCCTCCCTGGCGGAGCTTGGCCGCCAGCGTCTGGAATTCCTGGGTGAGGGCGCGCAAGCGGCCGGCTCCGGCGCTCTTCTGGGGTTGGATCACGAGGCGATGCGGTCGGGCCGGGCGGCGGCCCATTCCCGGATATAGGTCACCAGGTCACCGGTGGGCGTGCCGGGACCGAACAACCGGCCCACCCCCTGTTGCTGCAGCGCGGTCATGTCGTCGGGCGGAATGATGCCACCGCCGGTGAGCAGGATGTCGGGACGGCCCAGCTCGGTGAGGAGCTGGCGCACTCTGGGAAACAGGGTCATGTGAGCGCCGGAGAGGATCGAGAGCCCGACCACATCGGCGTCCTCCTGCACCGCGGCCCGCGCGATCATTTCGGGCGTCTGGTGCAGGCCGGTATAGATCACTTCCATCCCGGCATCCCGCAGAGCGGCAGCCACGACCTTAGCGCCGCGGTCGTGCCCATCGAGTCCCGGCTTCGCCACCAGCACCCGGATGGGGCGGGAGCGCGCGGCCGGCATTACCGGAATCGGAGCAACCCCGCGAGGCCGGCGACGTGCTGCGCCGCCTCCGGCGAATGCAGCACCTCCACGGTGACCCGCTGGCGCAGCGCCTCTTCCAACGCTTCATCCACCAGATCCGGGACCGGCGTACCGGGACCGTCCCCGCGACAGTCTTTCTCGGTCAGCACCAGCCGCCCCGAGGCGCAGCGGTAGCCCGAGGCTTCCGCGTCGGCGTCGACCAGAATGGTGCGGACCTTCCCGGCGGCCAGCGCCTGCAAGGTCTCGCGCACCCCTTTGACGGCCCAACCGGTACCCAGGCCGTCCTCCAGCTCCCGGGCCAGCAACTCCTCGGCGTGCCGTTCGTGCTGGGCGCGCGCTTCGAGGGTCGCGGCATGAACGCGGCCTTCGGAGATGTGCTTGGGATTGAGCTTCACGGTTCCCATCACCCGCTGCCGAAGGTAGGTGTGCAGGAACGGCTCGAGCGCCGAGGCGTCGGTGCCGTTGCCGGCCAGGACCACGCCGTGCACCGGCTGTTTGCGGTCGAGCTGGAAAAGGGCGTCGGCCACCGCGGTCAGGTGGCGCTGCTTCTCGTTCCGGATCCGGTTGTGCCAGGCGTGCTCGCCCATACCTGGCGCGCCATGCCGGTCGGAGTGGAACTTCCCGCCCCGGGTGGCCTCGGCGTGGATCCCGGTCAGCTCCCGGGCGTTGAAGGCGGTGACTTCGAAAATCCGGGCCTTGGTTCGATCCATCACCACGGTGAGCAACCGTCCCACCTCATCCTCGGCGGCCAGCAGCTCGCGTACCAGCGGGGTGCGATCGACCACCAGGCGCGACCGGTGCACTGTGGGCAGCGGCACCCGCTCGAACAGTCCCAGGCCGGAGGAGGCGAACAGAGCAATCCCCTGGGTGTTGGGCAGGGACCCGGTGCGCTCCAGGTCCCGGTAGATGAGTGCCAGATCCGTGACGACCGCCTCGCGGTCGCTGTTGCTGAACCCCAGCGCCGGCAGGTTCTCCTGGACGTTCCGGATCCGGTTCTTGAGCTTGATGAGATACTTGCCCCGGGCTCGGTCGCGCGGCTCGAGCTTGAGGTAGCAGCTGACTATGGGATGGCGGCCGCCCCGGATCCGGGTGAGCCGCTGCAACTGTTTGTTGACATCGGTCAGGCTCATGGACTCTCCACATGCATTCGCGAGGCAGTCATCGCGCGTCGCGAGAACGACCCGACCTGCATCGAGCAGCATAGTCGCATCACATTGATTCATCAAGGCTTACAGCACGCGGTTCGGATGCAATTCGGGTCCGCTTACGCTAGATTCACGGGATGGCAACCGGCTCTCTCGCGACGCGAGACACGCGACTTGTGACTCCTATGGAACGCTATCGCCCCTCCCAGCACGTCCGGATCGTGACCGCCGCGTCCCTGTTCGACGGCCACGACGCGGCGATCAACATCATGCGGCGGCTGCTCCAGGCCACCGGGGCGGAAGTCATTCACCTGGGCCACAACCGATCGGCCGCCGAAATCGTGGAATGCGCCATCCAGGAAGACGCGCAGGGTATCGCCGTGACCTCCTATCAGGGCGGCCACCTCGAGTTCTTCAAGTACATGTACGACCTGCTCAAGGAGCGGGGCGCGCGGGTCAAGATCTTCGGCGGAGGCGGAGGGACCATCCTGCCCGTCGAAGTCGAGGAGCTGCACCGCTACGGCATCGCGCGGATCTATACCCCGGACGATGGCCGGGCCATGGGACTGCAGGGCATGATCGACGACGTGGTGCGGCAGTGCGATTTCCCCACCCGGGCGCCCCAGCTCGATGGCCATGTGGGCCGGCTGTCGGTCTATGACCACCGTACCATCGCGGGGCTGATCAGCCTGGCCGAGAACCATCCCGAGCTGGTGGACCGGCTGCGGGAGGGGCTCACGCCCATCGTGGCGACCCGGAAGACCCCGGTCCTCGGCGTCACGGGAACGGGCGGCGCCGGTAAATCCTCGCTGGTCGACGAGCTGGTGCGGCGTTTTCTGGCGGATTTCCCCGATCGCACCGTGGCCATCGTCTCGGTCGATCCCTCCAAGCGGAAGACCGGCGGCGCGCTCCTGGGTGACCGGATCCGGATGAACGCGATCTTCACCCCGCGGGTCTACATGCGGTCGCTGGCGACGCGCCAGTCCAACCTGGCGCTCTCGCGCCATGTGCAGGATGCGGTGGACATCTGCAAAGCCGCGGGATTCGACCTGGTGGTGATCGAGACCTCGGGCATCGGCCAGTCGGACACCGAGATTACCGAGCACGCCAATGTCTCGCTCTACGTGATGACGGCCGATTACGGCGCCGCGACCCAGCTCGAGAAGATCGACATGCTGGATTTCGCCGATCTCGTCGCCATCAACAAGTTCGACAAGCGCGGTTCGCTCGACGCCCTGCGGGACGTGCGCAAGCAGTATCGCCGCAATCACAACCGGTTCGAAGACCCGGAGGACCGGCTCCCCATCGTGGGAACCATCGCCTCCCAGTTCAACGATCCGGGCATGAACGCCCTGTACCGCCTGGCGATGGACACGCTGGCCACCCGGACCGGCGCCCCCTTCGGCGGCGAAGCTTCCGCCCACGCCCGGCTGACGGCCGACCGGTCGGCGGTGATCCCCCCCGAGCGGACCCGGTATTTGGCCGAGATTGCGGACGTGGTGGACCGGGAGGCGGAGTTCATCACCCAGCAATCGGAGCGGGCGCGGCGGCTCTACCAGTTGCATGGCGCTGTACGGGCACTGCAGGGAGCAGGAAGCGGGGAGCAGGGAGCTGACTCGATACTTCCGGACTTGGCCCCCCGGCCCGATGACCCCGAAGCCGTTCGATTGCTGATTGCCGAATACCAGAAGGGACTCGGCGGCCTCGATCCCCTCTGCCGCACCCTGCTCGGTTCGTGGCCCGAGACGGTAGCGCGCTACCGGGCTCCAACCTATCAGTATCGGGTCCGGGACCGGGTACTGGAGCAGCCGCTCTTCACCGAGACGCTCTCGCACCTTCGCATCCCCCGAGTGAGTCTCCCCCGCTTCCACGATTGGGGCGACCTGCTGGCGTGGATGCTGCGGGAGAATCTGCCGGGCGAGTATCCCTTCACCGGCGGGGTCTTCCCCCTCAAGCGCGAGAACGAAGACCCGGCCCGCCAGTTCGCGGGCGAGGGCGGGCCGGAGCGGACCAACCGGCGGTTCCACTACCTCTCGCGCGGGATGCCGGCCAAGCGGCTCTCGACTGCCTTCGACTCGGTGACGCTGTACGGCGAGGATCCGGCCCGGCGGCCCGACATCTACGGCAAGGTCGGCAACAGCGGCGTCAGCATCGCCACGGTGGACGACGCCAAGAAGCTCTACAGCGGGTTCGACCTGCGCGATCCCGCGACCTCGGTGAGCATGACCATCAACGGTCCGGCACCCATGGTCCTGGGTTTCTTCCTCAACGCGGCGATCGACCAGGCCTGCGAGCGGTGGATCCTGGCCGAAGGGCGGCGTGACGAGGTGGAGCGGCGGGTCGCGGAGCTGTTCCGCGCCAAGGGCATGGAGCCGCCCCGATACCAGGGTGACTTGCCCCAGGGACACGATGGGGTGGGGCTGCTGCTGCTCGGGGTGTCCGGCGATCAGGTGCTGCCGCGCGAGACCTACCAGCGGATCCGGGCCGAGACCCTCTCGGTGGTCCGCGGCACGGTCCAGGCCGACATCCTCAAGGAAGACCAGGCCCAGAACACCTGCATCTTCTCGGCCGAGTTCGCGCTCCGGATGATGGGGGACATCCAGCGGTACTTCATCGACCACAAGATCCGGAATTTCTACTCGGTCTCCATCTCCGGGTACCATATCGCCGAGGCGGGCGCCAATCCCATCAGCCAGCTGGCGTTCACCCTGGCCAACGGATTCACCTTCGTCGAGTACTACCTGTCGCGCGGCATGACGGTCGACGACTTCGCCCCCAACCTGTCCTTCTTCTTCTCCAACGGCATGGACCCGGAGTACTCGGTGATCGGCCGGGTGGCCCGGCGGATCTGGGCCCGCGCCATGCGGCATCTGTACCGCGGCAACGAGCGGTCTCAGAAGCTCAAGTACCACATCCAGACCTCGGGCCGGAGCCTGCATGCCCAGGAGATCTCCTTCAACGACATCCGGACCACGCTGCAGGCGCTCACCGCCATTTACGACAACTGCAACTCGCTGCACACCAACGCCTACGACGAGGCGATCACCACGCCCACCGAGGAAAGCGTGCGCCGGGCCCTCGCCATCCAGCTGATCATCAACCAGGAACACGGGCTGGCCCGGAACGAGAATCCGTTGCAGGGCTCGTTTATCGTGGAGGAGCTGACCGACCTGGTGGAAGACGCCGTGCTGCGCGAGTTCCGGGCCCTCTCGGAGCGGGGCGGCGTGCTGGGCGCCATGGAACGCATGTATCAGCGGGGGAAGATCCAGGACGAATCGCTCTACTACGAAGAACGCAAGCACGCGGGATCGCTTCCGGTGGTGGGCGTCAACACCTTCCTCGATCCGGCGGGCTCCCCCACCATCGTTCCTCGGGAAGTGATCCGCTCGAGCGCCGAGGAGAAGGAGTACGCCATTGCTTCGGTCGCGGCATTCCAGCAGAGCCACGCGGAGCTGGGTCCACCCGCGCTGGACCGGTTGCGGGACGCGGCCCTGCACGGCGGCAATACCTTCGAGCAGCTGATGGAAGCCACCAAAGTCTGCTCCCTGGGCCAGATCTCGGCGGCGTTATACGAGGTCGGTGGGCAATATCGCCGGAGCATGTAGCTTGGTCATCGGCGTAATCTGCGGATGAATCAGTTGGGATGTTATCCGCGGATGCCACCGATGCCCCGATTGTTCACAACGTGCTCGCGTGTCACCTGACGGTTGCCTAGGTCGGCAACAAGTCCCCGGCACCCCCCGGCCCCCAACATTGCAGCCGCATTACGAAAGCATGACAGATCGGGCCGGGGATTCTCCGGCCCCAGAGACGCCGGTATGGTACGCCTCGTCACGAACGAGGCTGCCGCGATGTATTCCACCTGCCTCTTCTGCCACGCTCCCCTGGGCCGCAACACCACCCTGGAATACTCGCCGCACGGGCGCCGGTTCGCCTTCGACCGGACCCGGGGCCGCCTCTGGGTCATCTGCCGGACCTGTCACCGTTGGAACCTGACACCGTTCGAAGACCGCTGGGAGATCATCGACGAATGCGAGCGCCGGTTCCGCGCGACGCAGGTGCGTCTGTCCACCGACAACATCGGGCTGGCGCGACTGGGCGACGGGACCGACCTGGTCCGGGTGGGGCAGCCGTTGAGACCGGAGTTCGCGGCGTGGCGCTACGGGCGTGCGTTTCTGTCACGCCGCCCGCTCCGGGCGATTCACACGCTGGGAGGCGCGGGTCTCTTGGCCGCCCCGGTGTTCCTGGGCGCACTCTTCGGCCCCGTGGCGCCGCTGGCCCTGGCCGGTGCCGCGGCCGTCGGGGCATGGCGCCTCACCCGCCGTGTCGCGGTCAGCATCGACCTGTCCGGCGCGGCCGAGCTGCGACTCTCAACCAGTCAGATCCAGGGGGCGGAGCTGATTCCCGATGGAGCATCCCCGGACGGCTGGGCCCTGCTGCTCGATCATCTGGAAGACCCCAATCCGCTGCGCCGCATCGGACTCAGTCAGCGCTTCGCCGCCGAGCGGGCGGTCCTGACCGGGCTCGAAGCCCGCGCGGCCGTCACCTTCGTCCTGCCGCGCCTCAATCCCGCTGGAGGAAGCCCAGGCGAGGTGGCCGAAGCGGTACGGTGGCTCGAAGCGGTTCGCGGCTCGGACCGGGCCTTCGCGACTATCGCCCGTTCCCACCACGTCCGCCCCACGCTCGACAGCCACAAAGCCACGCTGGCCTCGATGCATACCGAAGTCCGTCTGGCGCTGGAGATGGCGGTCCACGAGGAAGAGGAGCAGCGGTTGCTGCGGGGCGAGCTTTCCATCCTGGAGCGGGCCTGGCAGCGGGAGGAGCGGTTGGCCGCTATCGCCGATCGCCTAACGGTCCCCGAGGGCGTCGAGCGTCAGCTGGCGGACCTCCGCCTCGCGGCCCGCCGGGACCC
>DASWKS010000146.1:0-6139 GCA_036396495.1 Gemmatimonadales bacterium | reverse complement strand
TCGCCTGGGTGTCGTCGGCGTCGGTCCCTTCCTTGGCGGTCAGGGCCCGGATCACGAACTCCTGATTGGAGCCGAATTGCTGGATCTCGGCGCCCGGCATCCCCTCTGCAGTGAGAGCCGTCCGGATCGCCCCGACGTCGGCCGGGGCCTTGGTCTCGATCTGCACCAGGGTCCCGCCGGTGAACTCGATGCTGTAGTTCACCCCGTTGATGAGCAACAGGATCAGGCCCACCAGAATGACGACGCCGAACACGGGAAAGGCGCGCCGCTGGCTGCCCAGAAAGTCGTAATTGGCGTTGGCAAAGAGGCGCATGGGTCAGATGCTCAGGGTCTGCAGGTTGGGCCGCCGCTGCAGCCAGATGAGGAAGAAGGTCCGGGTCACGAAGATGGCGGTGATCATCGAGGCGACGATACCGATCACCAGCGTGACCGCAAAGCCCCGCACCGGGCCGGTGCCGAACTGGAACAGGAACAGGGCGGTGAGGATGGTGGTCACGTTGGAGTCGATAATGGCGCTCATCGCGTTGCGGAAGCCCTCGTCCACCGAGAGCCGGACCGTCTTCTTGAGCTCCAGCTCTTCCCGGATCCGCTCGAAGATCAGCACGTTGGCGTCGACCGCAATCCCGATCGAGAGCACCAGGCCGGCCAGCCCCGGAAGCGTGAGGGTAGCCTCCAGCATCGCCAGGCCGCCCAGGGTGAAGAGGAAGTAGAAGACCAGCGCGGCCACCGCCAGGACACCCGAGAGCCGGTAGTAGCCGACCATGACCAAAACCACGAACAGGGTGCCGATGATCCCGGCGATGATCCCCGACCGGATGGCGTCCTGGCCCAGGCTGGCGCCGATCTGGCGCTCTTCCACGATCTTGAGGGGGACCGGCAGGGCGCCGGCCTTGAGGGTCAGGGCCAGGTCCTGCGCTTCGACCAGGGTCCGGTTGCCTAACGTGATCTGGCCCCGGCGGTCGATCCGGCTCTGGATGACCGGCGGCTGGCCCTGGACCAGCCCGTCGAGCAGGATCGCCATGAAGTCGCCGACGTGGCGTCCGGTCTCGGCCCCGAAGCGACGGGCGCCGGAGCGGTCCAGCTCGAACACCACGATGGGTCCATTGGTGAGCGGATCGAGCTGGGCCTGGGCGTCGATCAGGCTGGTGCCGGTCACGATGGGCCGGTCCTCCAGGGCGTAGAGCAGCCGATAGCTCTCCACCCCGGCCGAAAGCGGCTGGCTCATCCAATGGAGCGCGATGTTCCGGGGCAGCGCGGCGCGGACCTGGGGGAGGTTCAGCATGCTGTCGACCCGGGGATACGCCGCCTCGGGCACCATGTAGGCGCCCGGCATCGGGGTGATCGTGGCGCCGCCGGCCGGCTGGATCAGACCGGCCAGCACCCCGGGGCCGGCGTCTTCCGCCTGGGCCGAGTCGCCTGGCGCGGCGGAGTCGCCCAGCAGCTTGCTCACCGCGGACGGCCCCCGCGCCGCGCCGGCGCCGCCCTGCACCCCCAGGCCGCGCAGGATCCGATCGAGCGCGGGAATGGCTTTCTCCAGCGCGCCGGTCTTGTCGGTGATCCGGAACTCGAGGAAGGCGCTCTTCTGCACGATGTTCTTGGCCCGGCCCGGCTCCTTGAGCCCGGCCAGCTCCACCACGATCCGATCACCGCCGGACTGCTGGACCACCGGCTCGGCCACCCCGAATTCGTCCATCCGCTTGCGCAGCACCGTGAGGGCGAGCTGGATGTCACGGGCCGGATCGGCCGACACCCGCTTATCCTGATCGAGCTCCAGGGCCAGGTGCATGCCGCCCTGCAGATCGAGCCCGCGCTTGAGCGGCACCCGGGTCACCCGGACGTCCCGCATCACCCCATCCTGGCCCCGCTCCCGAATGGTGACCTGGCGCGGGAATAGATAGAACACCGCGATCGCCACCAGCGCGCCGATCAGGAGGAGTCTGTTTCTGATGGACTGCATCTCGTTGCCTCACCAGTCGCGAGTTCCGAACCTGTTGCTTCCTGCTCCCTGCTTCCTGCTCCCTGCTTCCTGCTCCCTGCTTCCTGCTCCCTGCTTCATGCTCCCTGCTCCCTACTTCCTGCTTCCTACTCCCTGTTGTTTTGCTGCAGGACCCTGAGCGCCTCGATCCGGTCGCGTGCCAGCTGCTGCCGCAGGGCAGCGAGCGATTCGAACCGTTGCACATCGCGCAGCCGGGCCACCCATTCGATCTTCGCCCATTGCCCGTACAGGTCGCCGTCGAAGTCGAACACATGCGCCTCGATGGTCCGGGTCAGGTCGCCCACCGTGGGCCGGGGCCCCTGGTTGAGCATGCCGCCGGCCCGTCCCCCCGGCCACTCCACCCGTACCGCGTACACCCCATCGGGTGGCAGCATTTTGCGGGGCGGGACCGGCAGGTTGATGGTCGGCACGCCGATGCTCTGGCCCCGCCGCGCCCCCTGGATCACCACCGCCGTGAGGGCGAAGGGCCGGCCTAACAACCGCCGGGCCAGCGCCAGATCGCCATGGGCCACCGCGCTGCGGATGCGGCTGCTGGACACGATCCCGGCGACCGGATCGCGCACCGGCGGCACCACATCGATGGCGAAACCGAGCCGGGCCCCCAGCACCCGCAGCATGGCGACGTCGCCCTGCCGGCCCCGGCCGAAGCCATGGTCTTCGCCGATCACCAGCTCCCGCATCGCCAGCCGGTCGAGCAGAATGTCTCGCACGAACCGTTCCGGGGCCATCGCCCGCAGCCGCTCGTCGAACCGCAGGATGACGGCGTAGTCCAGGTCGGTCTGGGCCAGGATCTCGCGCCGTTCTACCGGGGTGGTGAGCAGCGGTGGCGCCGCCGTCGGGTTCACCACTTCCATCGGGTGCGGCTCGAACGTCACCAGCACGCTCACCCGCCCGGCCGCGCGGGCCCGCTCCGAGATTTCGCGCAACACGGCGACGTGTCCGACATGGACTCCGTCGAACGATCCGACGGTCACCACACTGCCCGCCGGGGGAAACGGCAACGCCGCGGTCACGCCGGCTCCAACACCACGCGGGGCTGCCAGCGTTGCTCCACCCGTTGGGCCACTGCCAGGAGCCGACCCTCGTAGACCAGGGCCACCTCTCCCTCGAGTGGCTCCGGCTCGGCCGGCAGCGACCGGCCGTGGCGCACCGCGATGGCGCCGTCGGGGTCGAGCACCTGGTGCGGCATCCCGGCCAGCAGCTCGAGCGGCGAGAGCAGCGGGGTGTGGGCCGTCACCTGGTCGGGAGCCAGCGCGGCCTCGGTCCGAAACGGCCCGATCCACTCGCGCCGGAGGGCGCTGCAGTGTGCCACCGTGCCGAGTCGCTCACCCAGATCGCGGGCCAGGGCCCGCACATAGGTTCCGGCCGACACCGTCGCCCGGAGCTGGACGACCGGAGGAATCCACTGCAGCAGCTCGATCCCGTAGACCGTCACGTCGCGGGGTGGAAGTGCCACCGCCGCTCCCGACCGGGCCAACTCGTATCCCCGCCGCCCCTCCACCCGTCTCGCCGAATAGGCCGGCGGGCGCTGCGGCTGGGTCCCGACCAGCGACGCCAGCGCCACCCGGATTTCCGACTCCCCGGGCCAGGGGTCGAGCGGCCGACGCGCCGTCACGTGCCCGGTGCCGTCGTCGGTATCGGTGGCAGCGCCCAGGGTCGCTTCGGCGAGATACCCTTTCGGCAGCCGCTCGACGAATCGCGCCAGCCGGGTCGCTCCGCCGATCAGGAGCACCAGCAGGCCGGTGGCGAAGGGATCCAGGGTTCCGGCGTGGCCGACCGCCCGGGTTCCGAGCGCACGACGAACCCGGGCCACCACATCGTGGGAAGTGGGGCCGGCCGGCTTGTCAATCAGCAATCCACCAATCAGGCCGGTTCGCCTCCCGGGCGCTTGAGCGAGCTCAAGAGCGTATCGATCCGGTGGGCGTGCTCCAGCCCGCGATCGATCTCGAAGGCCAGCTCGGGGACTATCCGGGTCGTCAGTGCTTTAGCCACCTTCGACCGGAGAAATCCCGCGGCGCTCCGGAGCCCTTCCAGGGCCCGTTCCTGTTGGGCCGGGTCACCCACGATGACCCGGACTTCGGCATGCGACAGATCGGCGGTGACCCGCACTCCGGTCACCGTTACCCGGCTTACGCGCGGATCGCGCACCTCGCGGGTGAGCAGGTCGGCGACCGTCTGGCGCACCGTCTCCGCGACCTGCTCCGGCCGGTGCGAGGTCCGTTTGACCACGGTTCCCTCACGCTCCGGCGGACGATGACTCGAGGGTCCGCTTCACGGCCTCGACCCGGAAGGACTCGATCCGGTCGCCCACCTTCAAGTCGTTGTAATTCTCCACCCCGATGCCGCACTCGAGCCCTTCGCGCACTTCCTTCACGTCATCCTTGAAGCGCTTGAGGCTGGCGAGACCGCCGGTGTAGACCGCGGTGCCGTCGCGCACCACGCGGACCTTGGCGGTCCGGGTGATGGTCCCATGCCGGACCATGCAGCCCGCGATGGTGCCGATCTTGCTGATCTTGAAGATCTGCATCACCTCGGCCTCACCCAGCACGATCTCCTTCTGCTCCGGCTTGAGCAGGCCTTCGAGCGCGTTGCGGACGTCTTCCACTGCCTCGTAGATGACCCGGTAGGTCCGCACGTCCACCGACTCGCGTTCCGCCGCGGCCCGGGCGTTGGCGTCGGGTCGGACGTGGAATCCCAGGATGATGGCGCCCGATGCCTTGGCGAAGAGCACGTCGCTCTCGGTGATGGCGCCGACCCCGCGGTGAATCACGTCGACCCGCACTTCGCCGGTGGACAGCTGGGCCAGCGCGTCGGCCAGCGCTTCGGCCGGGCCGCCCTGGTCGGCCTTGATGATGAGCGGCAGACCGGAGACTTCGCCCGCCTTGAGGGCGCGGGAGATGTCCTCCAGCGTGCCTCCCCGCTGGCTCCGGCGGTTCTGGGCTTCGCGGTCGAGCCGTTGCCGCTTCTGCGCGATCTCGCGCGCGGCCAGCGCATCGGCCACCACCAGGAACGCATCGCCCGCGGCCGGGACCCCTTCGAAGCCGAGCACCTGCACCGGGATCGACGGGCCGGCCTCCTTCACGTTCTTGCCCCGCTCGTCGAACAGGGCGCGGACCCGGCCGGAGTAGCGGCCGCAGATGAAGTAGTCCCCGATGTGAAGGGTACCCTTCTGGATCAGCACCGTGGCGATCGGCCCCTTGCCCGGGTCGAGGGTCGCCTCCAGGACCGTGGCGTGAACCGGCCCTTCGGGGTTGGCCTTGAGATCGAGGATTTCGGCCTGCAGCAGCACCTGCTCCAGCAGCTGGTCGATGCCGGTACCCTTCTTGGCGGAGATCGGCGCGTGCAGCACCTGGCCGCCGAAGTCCTCCAAGACCACGTTGTGCGACAGCAGATCCTGTTTGACCTTGGCCACATTGGCCGTGGGCAGATCGATCTTGTTGATGGCCACGATCAGGGGCACGCCGGCGTTCTTGGCGTGACTGATCGCTTCCACCGTCTGGGGCATCACCTGGTCATCGGCCGCGACCACCAGCACCACGATATCGGTGACCTGCGCGCCCCGGGCCCGCATGGCGGTAAACGCCTCGTGGCCCGGGGTATCGAGGAACGTGATGTTCCGGCCATCGGGCCGGGTCACGTGATAGGCGCCGATGTGCTGGGTGATGCCGCCCGCCTCGCCCGCCACCACGTTGGCTTTGCGAATGTGATCCAGCAGCGAGGTCTTGCCGTGGTCGACGTGGCCCATGATGGTGACCACCGGGGGCCGCGGCCGCAGGCTGCTTTCCTCTTCCACGGCCTGGGCGGTTTCCTCCGCCTCGGCCATGTACTCGCTCTCCTTGACCGCCTGGAACCCGAAGGCCGACGCGATCAGCTCGATCTGGTCGAAGTCGAGCCGCTGGTTGACGGTCACCATCAGGCCCAGCTCCTTGAACGCGAACTGCACGATCTGGGTGGCCGGCACCTTCATGATCTCCGCCAGCTCCGAGACCGAGATGAACTCGTTCACCCGGATGCGGGTCTTTTCCTTTTCCGCCTCCTCCGCCGCGCGGCCGGCCAGCAGCTCTCTATAGGACGGCTCATCGGCCCGGCGCTTCCGGCTGGTGCCCCGCATGCCCGCCAGCGTCTTGAGCACGTTCTCGCGCA
>DASWKS010000145.1:0-4247 GCA_036396495.1 Gemmatimonadales bacterium | reverse complement strand
TCTCGTGACCGGCGGCGCCGGGTTCATCGGATCCCACGTGGCGGAGCGGCTGGTCCGCGACGGGCACCGGGTCCGAGTCGTCGACAACCTGTCCACTGGCGATGAGAGGAATCTGGCGCACCTCAATGGCCAGGTCGAGTTCCGGCCAGACGATCTGACCGATCCCGCTGCCTGCCGCCGGGCGGTCCAGGGTGTGGAAGTGGTCTTTCACCTGGCCGCCTTGCCCAGTGTGCCGCGATCCCTGGAGGATCCCTGGGGCAGCTACCAGCACAACGTGACGGCGACAATGCAGCTACTGCTCGCCGCCCGCGATGCCGGCGTGAGCCGGGTCGTCTATTCCAGCTCCTCATCGGTCTACGGCGATACGCCGGTTCTCCCCAAGGCGGAGCCGGTCGAGCCTCTGCCCCGTTCGCCGTACGCCGCCGCTAAACTGGCTGGCGAACAGTTCGTGCTGGCCTTTGCCAGAGCCGGCCTGATCGAGGGCGTGGCGCTCCGCTACTTCAATGTTTTCGGCCCGCGACAGTCCCCCACCTCCGCCTATGCCGCGGTCATCCCCGCCTTTCTGGCGGCGGCCCAGGCTGGTCGCGCCGCCTCGGTTCATGGAGACGGCAGCCAGACCCGCGACTTCACCTACGTCGACAACGTGGTGGAGGCCAACCTGCTCGCTGCGTCCCGGCCGGCTACGGCGGTGAACGGGGTAGTGTGCAACGTCGGGGCAGGGCAGCGTACCTCGCTGCTGGAGCTTCTGCAGGCGGTGCGCGACGTGACCGGGATCGAGATCCTGGCATCCCATGGCGCCCCTCGCGCCGGTGACGTTCACGATTCGCTGGCCTCGCTCGAGCGGGCCCGGAGCGCCCTGGGCTACCAGCCGGCGGTCTCTCTGAGAGAGGGTCTGGTGCGGACCTGGCAATGGTTCCAGGAGCGGAATCAGCACCCGGTACCCGGGCTCCGGGCGTGAACGGCATCACGCACTTCTTCTCGGTCGACGTGGAGGAGCACTTCCACGCCCACGTATTCGAGCAGGTGGTCCCCCAGCGGGCCTGGAACGATCAGCCCAGCCGGGTATTAGCCGCCACCGATCGCCTGCTGGAGCTGCTGGACCAGCATAGGGTGCGGGCCACGTTCTTCATTCTCGGATGGGTGGCCCGACGATCTCCGGCGCTGGTGCGCCGGATCGCGGCCGGCGGCCACGAAGTCGGGTCTCACACCTGGTCCCATCCCAGGATCAGCCGCCTGACCCCACCCCAGTTTCGCGAGGAGCTCAGGTCCTCCAAGGCCATCCTGGAAGACCTGAGCGGCGAGAAGGTGGTGGGATTTCGTGCCCCCAGCTTTTCCATTCGCCCCGGCATGGAATGGGCATTCGACGTGCTGCTGGAGCAGGGGTTCGAATACGATTCGAGCCTCTTTCCGATCCGGCGGCCGGACTATGGCTATCCCTTGGCACCGACCCGACCCCACGACATTGTCCGGGGAAACGGGATTCTGCGGGAGTTTCCGCTCGCGACCACGTCGTTGCTCGGCGTCAGGATTCCGGCGGCGGGAGGCGCCTATCTTCGGCACTTTCCGTTCTGGGTCATCCGGCGGGCCTTCACCCAATCGGCGCTCGCGGGGGTCCCGGCCATGCTGTATGTGCATCCCTGGGAAGTCGATCTGGGCCAGCCCCGCCTGACGGTTTCTCGCCTCACCCAGATACGGCACTATGGCGGGCTGGAACGCACCCTGCCACGGCTCGATCTCCTGCTGGGAGAGTTCCGTTTCGGCAGCGTGGGTGACTGGTTGAAAGGGTCCGCGGCGTGAGCCTTCGAGTCGAGGGTTTTGCGGCCAGCCCGGGAGAATGGAACGGGTTCATCGGGGAGACTCGAGGAGCCACCCACTGTCACCGCCACGAATGGCTCGGCGTCATGGCCGGCTCCTTCGGGCACGAAACCATCGCCCTAGCCGCCCGCGACGGGTCGGGCCGTCTGGTCGGCGTGCTGCCGCTGGTGCGGGTCCGGACCCTGCTGTTCGGTCATTATCTCGTCTCGATGCCCTTCCTGAACGACGGGGGTCCGATCGGCACCGATGAGGGGGTCGCCGCCCTGGCGGCCGAGGCGATCCGGTTGGCCAACCAGGGGAATGTGAAGCTGCTGGAGCTCCGGGCCCGGGAGACCCTGCCGTTGCAGCTCCGGATTTCGCGCCGGAAGATCACCGTGCTGCTCGATCTCGACCCTGAGCCGGAAAAGGTGTTCGCCGGACTGCCCTCCAAATTGCGCAGCCAGGTGCGCCGGCCCGGGCGTGCGGGAGTCGAGATCCGCTTCGGGAAGGACCAGATCGAGCCGTTCTACGACGTCTTCGCGCGGCACATGCGCGACCTGGGCACGCCGGTGTTGCCGCGGCGCTTTTTTCAGCAGATGTCGGCCCATCACGGTGACCAGGCGTGGTTCGCCGCCGCCTGGCTGGCCGATCGGCCCGTCGCCGGAGGGGCGGGGATGCGCTTCGGGTCCGAGTTCGAAATCACCTGGGCCTCCTCGCTTCGCGAATTCAATCAGATCGCGCCGAACATGGGGCTTTACTGGGCCTTCGTCGAGCGGGCCTGCCGCGAAGGCGTCACGGTGTTCAACTTCGGACGCTGCAGCCCCGACTCGGGCACCCACCGATTCAAGCGACAATGGGGCGGTCGGGATGTTCCCTTGCATTGGTATCAGTATGGTCCCGCCGCGTTGACGCCGTCCCCTGACCAGGGCGGTCTGATCGGGTTGGGCCCCCGGCTCTGGCGCCATCTGCCGCTGCCGCTGGCCACCGCGTTAGGCCCAGGCATCGTGCGAGGGATTCCCTGACGGTGGGCTGGCGCTATCTGCCGCCGGTCCATTCGCCGCTTTCGTGGCCGGCGGTGGCCGCCGGAATCAAAGCGGCGCTCAAGGGCGACCAGGGCGCCCGGGATCGCTTCGAGCGGGTCCTCGCCGCGCACCATGGTGTCACCCGCGTGCTCCTGACCGACAGCGGCACCGCGGCTCTCACCCTCGCGATGCGGTTGGCCATGACAGCCACGGGGCGGTCCCGAATCGCTCTGCCGGCCTATTGCTGCTACGACCTGGTGACCGCGCTGAACGGCGCCCGGGCCGATGTGGTGCTCTATGATGTCGATCCGGCGACCCTGGGCCCGGTCTGGAGCTCATTGGAGGCGGCCCTGGAGGCTCAGCCTGCCGCGGTGGTCGCCGCTCACCTGTATGGTTTGCCGGTCGACATGCCCCGGGTGATGGAGACCGCCGACCGCCACGACGTCGTCGTGATCGAGGACGCGGCCCAGGGACTCGGGGCGACTCTCGGCGGTAAACCACTCGGCACTTTCGGACATTTGCGTGTGCTGAGCTTCGGCCGGGGCAAAGGGGTGACGGCGGGGCGGGGCGGGGCGTTGCTGGTTGCCCCCGGCAGGCGCGGTCTGGACGGCTCCGAGAGGGTCCAGGACTCTTCCCGCGGTGTCGTCGAGCTGGTGGCCCTGGTCGCGCAGTGGCTTCTGGCCCGGCCATGGCTCTATCGAGTTCCAGCCAGCCTGCCGGGGCTCAAGCTGGGCGATACAGTCTACCGCGACCCTGCTCCTCCCGGGTCCATGTCTGCTGTGGCCGCCGCGGTCGTCGAATACACGTGGAAGTCTCAATCGAGCGAGAGTCAGAACCGGAGACGCAACGCAGCTCGCCTCCTTAGAATCGGAAACGAGCTTCCCGGACTGTCAATCGTGTTGCCAATCGCACCGGCCGATGCGGGCTGGCTACGTCTGCCGTTGCTGGCCCCGGGTATCGAGCGCGCCGACGGGCGAATGCGGACCGCTCGCCGCTGGGGCGTGATGCCGGGATACCCGCAGTCGCTGGAGACGCTACCCGCGCTGCCACCCCGCGCGCCTAACCTCCAGCTCCCCGGTGCTGCCCGCCTGGTCGCGGAGCTCTGGACGCTTCCAACCCACAGTATGCTGACGAGCGGTGATCTGGACCGGCTGGAACGCTGGCTGACGGCGACCTTCAGCAGCCCTCGGGCCTTTCCGGACCGATGATGACATCTCCTATCCAGAACCGCGTGGTTGCGTCGTATCCACTGTTGGCCCATCCGAGCAGATACCCGTTTCCGAAGTAATTCTTCGCTTGCTGGCCGTGGCTCCTGAAGTCGAGGTTGGGATACCGGCCCAAGGTCTTGCCGTTCATCGAAACCTCGATCAATCCGTCAGTGGCTCCCGGGCCGGACGCCAGCCGGGCGTGGAAACCGAAACGGTTCCACTT
>DASWKS010000144.1:0-2624 GCA_036396495.1 Gemmatimonadales bacterium | reverse complement strand
GGGGGAATGACTGCCGAATGCCCAGTGCCCAATGCCCACAGCAGAGGTGGGTCCTTCCTACCTACCTCTGCTATGGGCACTGGGCATTGGGCATTCGGCATTCCTATCGGGCACTGGGCATTCTGCATTCACTCAGCCATTGGGCATTCGCGATTTACTCTTACCTTTCAGTTATGGGTTCCCTTGTGGTAAGAAGCGTGAGTCTGCTCCTGCTGGCCGGGCTGGCAGGTGCCTGTCAGCGTCCGCTCCCTCCTGCCGATCCGGCCATGGTGGCGGAGTGGATGCAGACCTACTACGGCCTGATTCGGGCCGAGCGGATCTCGCCGCCGGTGGCTTCACGAGTGCTGGCCTATGCTGCGGTGGCGCTGTATGAGGGATTGGCAACCGGCACCGGCTCGTTGCGCTCCCTCGCCGGTCAGCTGAACGGGCTCGATTCACTCCCCAGTCCGGAGCCGGGCCAGGTACACGACCCGGTCCTGGTGGCGATCGCGGCCGAACGGACGGTGCTGGATTCCCTCTTCGCCGAGGGGCTGCCTGCAACCCGGGCAGCGTTAGCGGCGCTGGTGGATTCCCTCGCCCTCGCCCGGGAAGCGCTCGGGTTTCCTCAGGACGTGAAAGGCCGTTCCGACTCGTTGGGAGTGAGCATCGGGCAAGCCGTCTTGCGGTGGGCCTCCCAAGACGGCTTCGACAGTACCCGGGTCCGGCCCTGGAAACCGCCGGAAGGACCCCAATACTGGGTCAACGACAGCCGGGGCGACGAGTACGTGCCCCAGAGTCTCTCGTCGGCTACCGATTTCGTAGCGCTCGATAACCCCGCCGCGAGTTTTCGGGCCGGGGCGGCCAGCGAGCGCGGGCTGGTGGTCAACCGGCCCAAGTCCAGCAGCATCACAACCCTGAAGGCGGTGAACCCGACCGGCGCCACCGAACCCTGGTGGGGAACGATCCGGCCCTTCGTGCTCAAAGCGTCTGACGAATGTCCCGCCCCGGCACCGGTGGAGTACTCGCCCGATGCCCGCTCCACGTTCCGGGCCGAAGCCGAGCGGGTGTATCAGAGCGCGCTGGGACTGACCGACGAGCAGCGGCAGGTCGCGCTCTACTGGGCCGACAACCCCGGCCAGACCGGGACGCCGGTGGGACACTGGTTGAGCATTACCAGCCAGGTGGTAGATCAGCTCGACCTCTCGGTGGAGCGGGCCGCCGAGGTATTCGTGCTGGCGACGCTGGCGCAGGCCGATGCCTTCATCGGCGCCTGGCGCACCAAGTTCGACACCAACGTGTTGCGACCCGTCACCTACATCCGGCGCCACATCGAACCTCGATGGGAGCCGTTCATCGTCACGCCGCCCTTCCCGGAGTACCCCTCGGCCCACTCCGTCCAATCAGCGGCTGCCTCCACCGTGCTCCAGACCCTCCTTGGTCCGGTGGCCTTCGACGACAGTACCAACCTCGCGATCGGTCACCCGGTGCGCCGGTTCACGTCCTTCCTGGACGCGGCCGACGAGGCGGCGCTGTCCCGGCTATACGGCGGCATCCACTATCCGATGGGGATCGAGAACGGGAAGGCTCAAGGCGTCTGCATCGGGCGTAAGGTGCTCGAACGGGTGCAAACCCGGCGCGTCAATTGATGGGCGCTGGAGCGCGGTCGAAGGCGGTCGAAGGGGGTCGAAGGCGGTCGAAGGGTGCGGGTGCTCTGCTGCTGTTCACTCTCTCGGCGTGCTCGGGTCCTACGACCCCGGGCCCGTGGACCGAGGAAGTGGGCTATCGCTGGCGGACGCTCGCGACCCCCCCGCGGGGCACACCCGGCTTCACCAGCCTGCTTCCCAACCGCACCGGCGTCACTTTCACCAACACCGTCCGCGATTCACTGATTCTGGCCAACCGGATCCTGGTCCAGGGCGGTGGGGTCGCCCTGGGGGATGTGGATCAGGATGGACTGGTCGACGTGTACCTGTGCCGCACCGACGGGCCCAACGCGCTTTACCGCAACCGGGGTGACTGGCGTTTCGAGGACATCACGACGGCCGCTGGAGTGGCCGCGAGGGATCGCTATTCCACGGGGGCCACGCTCGCCGACATCGATGGCGACGGCGACCTCGACCTGCTGGTGCTGGCCCTGGGCGGGCCCAATGCCTGGTTCATCAACGACGGCACCGGGCGCTTCACCGAACAGCAACTCCCCGACCGGGCCGGAAGTACCACCGCGGCGCTGGCGGACGTGGACCGGGACGGCGACCTCGATGTCTTCATCGCCAACTACAAGGCGTACACCACACTGGATTCCCTACCGCCCCAGGTTCGGGCCTTCGACCAGCTGGCCCGCGAGATCGCGCCCCGCCGATTTGAGATTCTTCCCCAGTATACCCGTGACTACCGCGTCGTCCCGCGGGAAGACCTGCGAGGCGTCAGCATCGTCCAGCGGGCCGATCCTGACTTCTTCTATCTCTACCAGGGTGGCGTTTTCGAACGGATTCCGTTCGTCTCCGACCGCTTTCGCGACGAAGAGGGCAAGCCGCTCTCCTACGAGCCGGAGAGCTTCGGCCTGGCCGCCATGTTCGCTGACGTCGACCGGGACGGCGACCCCGACCTTTATATCGCCAATGATTTCGAGGATCCGGATGAGTTCT
>DASWKS010000143.1:0-6261 GCA_036396495.1 Gemmatimonadales bacterium | reverse complement strand
CCCAGGATGTCGGTGAGAGGCTGAAGGTATTTCGGAGTGGCGATACTGCCGAGCAGGATGACCTCATCGCCGGGGTTCAGGCGTCGAGCGAGCAGGGAGGCATCGCGCCGCAAGGGACCGGTGTACCGCCGATCCCTGAGGTCGACCGGAACCCGCGCGATGGCGCGGAGCCCATCGAGGTCGATGGTCGTACTGGGAGGACAGAGACCCAGTCCCGGCACGATCACCTGAATGCCCGGACAGCCGTCCGGTGGATTGGCGAACGACGCTGCATACGCCAGCTTCCCCCTGAAGTACAACCCGCTCATGAAGGTGAAGACCTCGCCCAGGGTCGCACCTGCTCCGATTCGAAGCCGGTGGGCCAGGGCCGAACCGGCGTCGTTCCGCAACAACAGACCGGCCCGCTTGCCGGAGCAGTGGGCGGGTGAGAGCAGGAAGATCTGATGGCTGCCGGACATTGGTCCGGAAGATAGCGCGGACGGCCCGCTAGAGCCGGATCAGGTAGCTCGCCTTGAGGAAAAAACCGTCGGACGTGCGATCCAGGCTCTCGAACCGGAACCGCCCGGTATCGCGGAAGCTGCCGCCATAGCCGGCGAAGAAGACGGTCCCGGGTGTCGGCTGGTAGGAGAAGAGAAGGTCGCCCCGCAGTCCATCGCTTTCCTGTTCCAGCGCCAGGCTCCGCTTGTAGATCCCGTCACCCGGATCGAGAATGAGGATGGGATCGTTGGTGCGGCCGTCATCCCGGAGCGCGTCCCGATGGGAGGAGCGGTACTCGCCCACCGCCCGCACGAAGATCGAGCGGGTCACCTGGTATTCCACCTTGAGTCGAGGGATGTGGCTCACCGAGACCATGGAGCCGTCGCTCTTCCGCTGGTAGGCCGTCAGGATGTACGTGCCATCGGCCCGGAGCTGACTGGTGGGCTTGAACTGGATGCTCGAGTTGACGAACAGGATCGTGGCGGGCGACCACTCGTCGTAGTTGACGTCGTTGCCGTAGGTCAGGTTGAAATTGCTCGCGAAGGGGCCGACCCAGGAAGTGCGAACCGTCAGGTCGATCCCGCGGTTCGGCACCGCCCCGCTGCCGGGATAGGGCGCGATGGTGTCGACCACGCCGCCCGGGAGATGGCGCTCGAGGGCGTAGCTCCGGTAGAGCCGGAAATCGTAGCCGAAGCGCTCGAACCAGGAAAAGAGGTTCAGGACCCAGCCGCCCTTGAACTCCACGTTGCCGGTGAGGAAGAGCTGCCGGTCCAGCAGCTCTCGTCCCGCCACGAAGTCGTCGTAGATCCAGCGCGCGTTCAGCCGGAAGCTCCCGGTGGCCCGCGCCACCAGGGCTCCCGGATTGCCGTACACGATCCACGAAGGGCTGCCGCCCAGGCTGACCGCGTCGGGCTGGCTGATGAAGCCGGCTCCCGCCAGGAACTGGTCGCTCACGCCTTCGAAGGTGGCGTTGAACCCGAAGTGGCGTCCGGCGCGGCGCAGGTCCAGTTCCCAGAGCGGTGCCAACTCCGACTCACCGTCTCGCGCGGTCCGGCTGCCGGCCACCTGGCCCGACAGCGCCAGTCCGCCATCCAGCACCACGCGGGCGTCCACGCCTCCGACCTGGTTGGCGAATCCGGGTTCGCTCCGGTTGGTGAAGACCAGACCGGCGCGCGATCCGCCGCCCAGGTCCCGCTGGACCCGCGCGATCGCGAAGAAGGGATGGTCGGTGCCGGTTCGGGACACCTCGCGCCCGTCCAGGGCCAGCATGGTGGCCACCGTGGTGCCCGACACTTTGCCGGTGAGCTTGGCGGCGCCCGACGGCGCGGCGATCCGCCGGGAATAGATCAGCTGGTTAGGCGTGTTGAACTGCTCGATGCCTTCCAGGAAGAAGGGCCGCTTCTCGGGAAAGAAGAGGGCCCGCCGGGGATCGGTGACGATCTGGCTCGCGTCGGCCTCGACCTGGGAGAAGTCGGGATTGAAAGTGCTGTTGACGGTCAGGTTCGGCGTGATCCCCCACCGGAGATTGCCGCCCAGCTCGCCGGTCCGGTCGTAGCGCCAGTCGGCCGGATCCGAGGAGCTGGGTCCCCCGGTCGCGCGGGCGGTGACCACCGGGTTCAGATCCATCACCAGGCCCCGGCGCAGGTCGGTCAAGCCGGTCAGGGTTCCGGACTGGCCCAGGAAGGTGGGAGCCGCGCGCAGAGCCGGGACCCAGGAGTACTCGTGGCCGGTGGCCTCGACCCGCCGGATCACGTGCAGCCCCCAGTCCTGGGGATCGGCCGACTGATACCGCAGCGTCTTGAAGGGGATCCTGAGCTCGACCTCGAAACCGTCAGCGGTCAGTCGCCCGCGCGAGTCGTACACGAAGTCGGGACTCAAGTCGGTCCCTTCGCGGCCGCCATTGGTGCGGCCCTGTTCCGCCAGGGTGCCGTCCTGCTGCACGCCCAGCGGATTCACCGCGAACACCAGGGCCTGATGCCCGTCGTTATAGGTGCCGAGGTAGAACTCGATCCGGTCTTCCGAGGTCAGCCGGTCGCGATTGGCGAGGGTCGCGCGGACCGAACCGGCCGGAGCCTGGGCCCGGACCCCGAAGTGCAGCGCGGTGGGCGAATACCAGACCAGGATCTCAGTCTCGAGCTCGGCCGGGCGGCCATCGACCGGGGCGTACTGGGAGAAGCCGGTGAGCCGAGCGGCCCGCTGCCATACCGGATCGTCGAGCACGCCGTCAATGGTGGCGGCGGCCTCGAGGCGGGGCAGGGCCACCCGAATCTGGCCGCTGGCGCCCGGGTAGGTCCCACCCGTATCCACGGCAACCACTATGGCCGCCAAGATGGTCAGCAACGCAGACGACTCCTGTCCTCGGGATTGTAAAACCTGGACGGTACTGTGGAGGCGTACGTCGTGCCACCGATGCCGGTTTCAGCGGCGCAGCTGACAAGGTCGATCCCAATGGTGCGCTGAGGCAGGACTGACGCGGGATTCGGTACTGGGTGGCGTTCATTTGCCACCCTTTCCGGTGCTGTCTACGTTTTGGTGGGCAGTTTGGGTGAAACTTTTGGCGATGAAATCGCTAACGAGCTGGTGGAATGGTTAACGTGATCGACGCCACCTATCGGGCTGACCTCCGCGAGTTGAACGAGCTGAATTTCGCGCGGTTCGATGCCAAGCTGGAACAGCGGGTGGCGGAGCTCGAGACCAAGCTTGACCGCCGAATGGCGGAGCTCGAGACCAAGCTCGAACGCCGGATGGCGGAACTCGAGGCCAAACTCGACCGCAGGACCGGGGAGCTGGAGCGAGCCATGGAGGCGGGATTCGAGTGTCTCCGCACCGAGCTCGCGACCCAGCGGGCCGAGATGATCAAGTGGTCCTTCCTCTTCTGGATCGGGATGGTCGTCACAGTGTTCGTTTCCCGGGTCATATAGCCCAACGGCGTCGGTTCTCCTCGGCACCGACATTTGAGTGACGCGGGGCGAGGACGCCCCCGGCAGGAACCAGCTTCAGTTTCTGGACCGGGCAGTCCTGACGGTGTGCGAGAGTCCCGATCTGGGATATCACCCAAGGATGCCCGAGTCGCAGCACCTCTCCCCAGGTCCTTCCGGTGACGCGTTTCACCATTCGGTAGTGGGGCCCGGGTCCTTGTTCAATGCGAGGGCTCGCTGGCTCACGCCGGTCCACTGGGAGGAACCAAGCCGGTTCGCCGCGGATCTGGTAGGGTTCGTCACCCGGATCGGATCCGGCACCTGAGGCCGACCGAGCGGTGCAATCCCGGATCGCGGGTGGGCGACCAGGACCCGCAGCGTGCGCTTCAACTGATTGCGGAGGCAGCGCCGGCGGGGGGCCTCTCAGGTAGACGTGCTGATAGTGCTGTACGTTGTCCTACTGCTCCAGCGCTCCGCGTGCTTCTTCTCTCATCCAGATGAGGTCCGGATCAGGGTCGGTGAACATGGCGATGAACCTCGCCCAGTGCCGCCGGGCTAACTCCGGCTTTCCCAGCTTGGCGTAGAGGAGGGCAAGGCGACGATGTGCAAACGAGTAAACCGGCCCTTTTGCGAAGCTCTCCCACCACGAGGTTCGCTGGAGTGTCACGATCATCTCGAGGAAGGCGGCAGCTGAGTCGGCGTTGCCCAGGCGTTCGTAGGCATCCGCCACGAGCCATCGCCTGAAGACCACACCACCTTCTATCTGACCGCCACCCTCGTAGGCGACTTGAGCCAGCGTGCGGGTCACCGAATCCCAGTCGCCCCTTACAGCATAGAGACTGGCCTCCAGCCCGAGAAGATCTCTCCAGAGGCCATACCCGTCGTCGATCCCAAGCGCGGCAACCACTTCTCGCGACCGCGAGGCAAGCTCCAGGTCGCCCGCGAACGCAGCCCAGATTGCCTCCATGATCGTGGCCGCGGTGCTGGTGTCCCGCCGCACCTCAACAACCGGTCCAATCGGTTTCCTGCCGCCGGCCAGCGCCTGTACCAACCGCTGGTACCCAATTCCCCAATGGGACGAGCCCGGGCCGAAGATTCCCTCCCGGAGAGCCGCGCGCTCGGCCTCGGCGAACAAGCGATCGGCCTTCTGCAACTGGCCGCGCGTCGCGCAGGCAGATCCTATGATGAGGTTCATTCGGAAGCGCCGAACCGGTGGGAGCGAGGGGTCTTGGAGGATGGCTACCGCCAGGCTCTCCGCCTTCGCCCAGTTCCCGGATACCAACTCTATATGTGCGATGAGCGATTCTCGAAAATAGCCGGTGAGCTCCTTTCCGACTCCCTCCGCCTCCTCATATCGACCTAGTGCAGCCAGGAAGCCAGCATACTCAATGACCGTACGCGGTGGACGACCCAAGGGCCAGGTCGCATAGGCCCTCTCCAGGCTCACCAAAGCCTCATCATAGCGGGCAAGGAACTGCAACTCCTCCGCCCGTTCTTGATAGGCATCGGGAGCCATCGGCCACAGGCGAATGATCTGTTCGAGTGCCCTGACACGATCGGCATGGCGATTGGTGAGTTTCCCGGCGAGCATTATCCGTGCAGCCGGAGGGAGGCGAGCGATGCCTAAAGCCGCCTGGCGAAGCGCACGATCCGACGAATCAGGCATGTTCAAGCCCTGGAAGGCGAGCCCAATCTGAAGCCATGCGTGGGCGAAATCCGGATCACGCTCCAGCGCATCGCGATAGAATCCCAGTGCCCGGGTGTAGTTCCCGGCTTGAAACGGCTCTTCTCCCTCGACGAAGCGCCGATAGGCCTCAAATGAAGGCGTCATCACCTCGACAGGGGGTACGGTGCGGCCGCCCACTGGCGCTGGGTGAACGCCGGTGATCACCCTCCGAGCGAGTTTTCCGCTCTCAGCAATGATCGTCTGTTCAGTGGCCGCTCCGCTCGCGGACGCCAGTACCCGGCCGTCGCTCACGCCTACCAACCGGAGCGCAATCCCATAACCATTCTGGCCGACCGGCATCACCGAGCCATCCACCACCATTTCGACGGCCGTTCGAAATGCGATGTGGCGGGCGATGTCGGCCGTCATTCGTGCTGTGTCCGGTACCTGGGCCTGTCGGCGCGCCTCCTGGACCAGGTCCGATGGAACGGTTTGCACTACGCCGGATTCGATCAACGCCGAGCGGACCAGTTCACGGACTGCCCGGGTCAGGGTTGGATCCTCGGCTGGGCCCTCGAAGTCGGCGATCAGGACCCAACCAGGTTCAAGCAATGCTCTGCCTCGGTCGCGTGAACGAATGAGAACGCCTGCAGCGAGGAGGAGAACACCCACCAGGCCTACGCCCCCGACAGCCAGCAGTTTCCGGATAAGGGAGTTGCTCGCCTGTTGAACCGGCTTCAGGTCCCCGGGGTGCCGGGATCCGCTTCCGGCATGGCCCTCCTCGCGGTTCTCTGAGGTGAGCGGGATCTCCGAGGCCGTCACCGACGGGCCATGGCCGGGCGTCGAGGATGTTCTGGTTGCCTGCAGCACCTCGCTCAACTGGGTAACCGCCCGATCCGGCGGCAACTCCAATTCGTCTCGCAGCAGTCGATCGTAGATCCGAGCGTGCTGTACCGCACCGGCGCTGTCGCCGGCAGCCGCCAGCGCGCGCATGAGACCGAGCGCTCCTTGCGCTCGCAGCGGATCAGCCACCACCACCTGGCGCCACCAGCGCACGGCGCCCGCTGAATCACCTTGAGCGTGGGCGCTTTCGGCCAGCCGTTCTAATGCCTCGATGTACCGCTCGGCGTGCCTGGCTCGTTCGCGCTCCGACCACTGCTCGAAGTCCTTCTCGTCCCCCAGGTAGAACCCATCGAGGAA
>DASWKS010000142.1:0-2864 GCA_036396495.1 Gemmatimonadales bacterium | reverse complement strand
ACAGCCACTGGCTTGACTTCGGGTTTTGTTCGGGTATAGTGGGTGAGGGTCGAGGCCCGAATGTTTGCTCACCTCCACGTCCATTCTCACTTCTCCTTCGGTCAGGGGGCCTCGAGCCCTGGGGCCATTGTCGAATCCGCTCTGCGGCATGGCTTTACGGCCCTTGCCTGCACCGACACCAACGGCGTGTGGGGGGCGGTGGAGTTTCAGCAGGCGGCCGAAGCGGCCGGAATTCGGCCCATCCTGGGGGCCCATCTGGTGGTGGGCGGGCGGGAGGCGGTCGTGCTGGCTGAGGACGAGCGGGGGTGGGGAACGGTGTGCCGGCTGGTCAGCGGGGTGCATTGGTCTTCGGGCGGGCGGGCGGGCGGGCGGGCGGGCGGGCGACCAGATGAGTTTCGACCGACGGACCCACTGACCGACACGACCGACCTGTTGGATCGACCGGGGATAATCGTCCTGTCACCGAGTATTTCGCTCCTCGAGCGGTTGGCTCGCACGACTGGGCCCGATCGTCTTTTCGCCGAGCTCCGGCCCGGCCAGGAGCGCCACCAGGTGCTGGCGGCCGCTCGTCGGATAGGCGTTCCGCCGGTGGTCACCAACGCAGTGATGTTCGCCAACCCGGAAGACTGGTCGAAGCATCGACTTCTCACCGCCATCGGTGCCAACACCACACTGTCCGCCTGTCCGCCTGACCGACTGTCCGCCCGCGGTTCCTGGCTCAAGAGTGAAGCGGAGCTGAGACGCCATTTTCCCGACGTTCCCGACGCGATCGACCGCGCCGGGGAGCTGGCCCAGCGCTGCCGCTACCGGATTCCCATCGGCGAGCGGATCGTGGCACCTCGGCTGAGCGATACCGATGACGCCATCGAGCGGCTGCGGGCCCTGGCCTACCAGGGCGCTGCCCGGCGCTACGGCACGGTGGCGCCGATCACCCGCGACCGGCTGGAGCACGAGCTCGGCATCATCGCCGGGAAGCGGTTCGCCGACTACTTCCTGGTGGTGAAGGACATCGTGGAGCACGGCCCCACCCACTGCGGCCGCGGCTCGGTCGCCAACTCCATCGTCTCGTACTCGTTAGGCATCACCCACGTCGATCCGCTGGCAGCCGGGCTCTTGTTCGAGCGCTTTCTCAATCCGGCCCGCCAGGATCCGCCCGACATCGACCTCGATTTCCCCTGGGACGAGCGCGACCGGGTCCTGGCCTATGTCTTCCGGCGCTATCCCCATCCCCGCGCCGCCATGGTCGCCAATCACAATTGCTTCCGGCTGCGGGGCGCGCTGCGGGAAGTGGCCAAGGTGCACGGCCGGCCCGAGGGAGAGATTCGTGAAGTCACCCGCCGGATCCCCTGGTTCCACGAAGACGGCTCGCTCGAGTCGATGCTGGCCACCCATCCCAACTTCTCGGCGCTGGATCTCCCGCCCTCGTGGCGGGAGCTGGCCCGCGAAGCCCAGCCGCTGATCGGCATTCCCCGGCAGGTGTCGCTCCATCCCGGCGGCGTGGTCGTGGTGCCGACCACGCTGCACGACTACGTGCCCACCCAGCCCGCGGCCAAGGTGCTGGAGGGATTCCCCGATCTCACGGTGCCGGTGATGCAGTTCGAGAAGGACGGCACCGAGGACGCGGGGCTGGTGAAGATCGATCTGCTGGGCAACCGCTCGCTGGCGGTGATCCGCGACGGGATCGCCATGGTCAAAGCCAACACCGGCGTCCAGCTCGATTACAGCTCCTCCGATGCCGGCGACGATCCCGCCACCCGGGCCCAGTTCCGGACCGGCCAGACCCTGGGTGTCTTCTATACCGAGTCACCCGCCTCGCGCCTGCTGTGCCAGAAGAGCCGGGCGGAGACCTTCGATCTGCTGGTGCTCAATACCAGCATCATCCGGCCCGCCTCCAACCGGTTCATCCGGGTCTATCTGGAGCGGCTGCATGGCGCCCCCTATCAACCGCTCCATCCCTGCCTGCGCGATACCCTGGGCGAAACCTTCGGGGTGATGGTCTATCAGGAAGACGTGGTGAACGTCTCGGCCGTCTTCGCCGGCATGCCGCTGTCCAGCGGCGACGGGCTCCGCAAGGCGCTCGCCAAGAAGCGGCCGGTGAAGCAGCTCGCGTCTTACGCCGAGGAGTTCTTCACCGGCGCCGAGCGGCTGGGACGCGATCCCGCCGTGGCGCAGACCGTGTGGGAGATGGTGATGTCCTTCGCGGGATACAGCTTCTGCAAGGGTCACTCCTGCTCCTACATTCAGGTGGCGCAGCAGTCCTGCTTTCTCCGCGCCAACTATCCCGCCGAGTTCTTTGCCGGGGTCCTGGCCAACGGCGGCGGGTTCTACAGCGCGTTCGCGTACGTGGCCGAAGCCATGCGGCAGGGTCTTCGGGTCCGGCCGCCCGACGTGAACGCCAGCGTGGTGCGCACCATGGGCCGAGGCCAGGAGATCCGCATCGGGCTGCAGTTCGTCAAGGGATTGTCCTCCGCCGCGGCAGAACGTCTGACGGACCGACGGACCGACGGACCGACGGACCGGCCCTACACCGATCTCCCCGACCTGTGGCGTCGCACCGGAATCGCCTCCGACGATCTTCGAACCCTCATCCGGGCTGGCGCTTTGGATTCGATCGCGAACGGGTGGACCCGTCCCATGATGCTGTGGGAAGTCGATCGGTCGGAAAAGTCGCAACGGTCGGAAGCACTGCCGTTGCTGTCCGCCCGCCCGCCTGCCCGCCCGCCCGCCCTGAGAGAGTACTCCGACCAGCGCAAGCGCGAGGAGGAGTACCGCGCCCTGGGCTTCACCACCGAGGGGCATCCGATGGATCTCTATCGCGACCGGCTGGCGCGGTTCCGGCTGGTCCGATCGGTCGATCTTCCGAG
>DASWKS010000141.1:0-8554 GCA_036396495.1 Gemmatimonadales bacterium | reverse complement strand
TCGAACACGCCTTCGTGCAAGAGGACGAAGCTGCCCCGCTTGCCCGCCAGCTGTCCGGAGATCCGCTCCAACCCGACGTAGGTGGCGGTCCCGTCGTCCCGGTACATCATCAGGTACTCGACCTTACTCTCGCCCTCCACGTCGCCCTGGAACTTCTTGGTGACGCTGGCGCGGGTGATTTTCGGCAGCACTTCGCCTTCGTCAAACGGCTTCTCGTTCCAGCCGGTGAGCTCGAACGTCGCGGTGGCGTGTCTGGTCATGGGTGACTCCGGCAAGGCGTTCGGTCAGACCACCTCAGGAATCTAGGGCGCAAGGTATGGTTCACGAGCTCGAAAGCTCACCGGCTGCATTCGGTCGGTGGGACCGACGCTGTGAAGCAGACTTCCCTGCCGGAGAGCGGACGGCCGGCCCAGCCGGGGACGGGACAGGACCTGCAGCACCGTCGAAAGGCCGCGGTGAGCCAGCGCATAGGCGCACAGCGCGATGGCCACCGGCGGCAGGATCGCGAGGTCACCCAGGAACACCAGCTCAGGCACCACCCCAACCAGCGGTGCGGCCAGCGGATCGGCCAGCGGCGACACCATACGGGTCAGGATGTGCCCCACCGTGCCGGGCAAAAGCAGGAGGAGGAGACGGGCACTGAGGGCGGCATATATGATGACGAACCCGTAGTTCACCAACTCGCGCAGAATCCGCAGCGTTCGGTGGCTGGGGCCAACCTGGACGCGGTATTTCCGCGGCGGAGCCACGAGCAAGCGACGGGCGTGGTACGCGTGGACCTGCTGATCATTCACGGGGTCCCCCTCTCGAGAGCAAACGCTCCTATTGGGGGTGACGCCGTGACGCCTCCGGACTCCACACCAGTGAGGCTAAACCATTGTAGCGTACGGAGGTAACATGCATGAGCCGGGGTCGCGGCCCGTAGAAACACCGAGGCCGGCTCACCCTGGAGTGGGCCGGCCTTCTACTGGCGTGTCTGTGGACCGACTTAGCGGCCGAGCTTCACCACATTCTGCGCGGCCGGGCCTTTGGCGCCCTGCACCACGTCGAACTCCACCCGATCTCCTTCAGCCAGGGACTTGAAGCCCTGACCCGAGATCGCCGAATGATGAACGAAGCAATCCTTCTGCCCACCTTCGGGGGTGATGAAACCAAAGCCCTTCGCGTCGTTGAACCACTTCACGGTGCCAGTCGTGCGCATGTACCGCTCCACTTTGTGCTGTAATCGGAGTGCGGCGAGGCCGACTGGACCGACTACCAGCTTGTTCGGGCCAACCCGCCCGCGGGGTGTCCCATCTCAACGCCGAGAAACGGAACCGGTGGAAACGCAGAAAAGGGGACTGAGACTTCCAGGCCCCTTCTCGTTACTCATGGATCAGGATCACAGATTCATACCATGTGCGGCCCTAGGGGCAAAGCTAATAACGGCAGGTGGTTGGGGCAATAGTCCCTCCCCTTGCAACCTTTTCCGCCCCGGCTGCGTCTATATCCCCGTCATTGTCGGAGTAAAAAATGGGCGACGGGCTGGGTGAGTTCGAGCAGTTGGTCCTGCTGGCCCTGGTCCGCCTGGGAGACGGCGCCTATGGCATGATCGTCCACCGCGAACTGGAGCAGCGGGCCCGACGTGAGGTAACGCTGGGTGCGGTCTACAAGACCCTGGCCCGGCTGGAGGCCAAGGGCCTGGTCGGCGCTTTCACCGGAGAACCGACTCCGGAACGGGGCGGCCGGCGCAAGCGCCACTACCGGGTCCTTCCGGAAGGCCGCCGGGCGCTGGCCCGAAGCCTGGCCACCATCCGGCGCATGAGTGTGGGTCTCCCCGAAGCGCTCGAGCTCTCATGAAGCCACCCGATCTCATCACTCGGCTGCTCGCCCGGCTCCTCCCCGAATCCGAGCGCGACGCCATCCTGGGCGACCTGGAGGAGGAGTACCACTCCCGTCGGGCCGGGGACGGCGACCGCGCGGCCCGAAGCTGGTATCGCCGGCAGGCGGTGGCGGCGCTCCGCATGACCTTCTCTCCCACGTCCGGCCACGACCTTCCGCCCACGAGTCTCTTCGCCATGGGTGACCTGCTGCACGAGTTCCGCTACGCGTTGCGCCAGCTGCGGCGCCGCCCGCTCTATGCCGCCATCGTGATATTCACCCTCGCGGTCGGCATCGGTGCCACCACCGCGGTGTTGAGTGTCGCCAATCCAATCCTGTTCCGGCCGCTTCCCTACCCTGATTCCGATCGGCTGGTCGTGCTGGGAGAGATCGAGCTCAGCGGTGAGTTCTCAACCACCATGGGGTGGTCGACCTTCGCCGATCTGCGCCGCGATGTGCCATCGATCGAATCGGGCGCGGCCATTTCGGGCTGGGGGCCAATCCTCTCAGGTGAAACCGAATCCGAGCAGCTGGTCGGCCAGTCGGTCTCGGCCGAATTCTTCAAGCTGCTCGGGGTCACGATGCTGCATGGGCGGGACTTTGCCGCCGCGGAGGATGCGCCTGGCCAGAACCGGGTCGTGATCCTGGGCCATGGATTGTGGCGCCGCCGATTCGGGTCTGACCCCGACGTCGTCAGCCGGTCCATCCGGCTCGGCGGAAATGACTACCGCGTCGCCGGGGTGCTTCCCCCGTCGTTCGAGAGTCTGCTCAATCCCATGGCGCAGATCTGGCGGCCTCTAGCATATAACGACACCCTCCCGCAGGCCTGCCGGACCTGTCGCCACCTGGGTGTCGTCGCTCGGCTGCGGGCCGGCCCCTCGTTGGAGGAGACCCAGGCGCAACTCGCGACGGTAGCGGCCCGGCTCAAACAGGACTTCTCGAGCCAGTACGCGATGACCGGGATTCGAGCCCACCGGCTCAAGGATCAGCTGGTTCAGGACGTGAAACCCGCCTTGCTGATGATGCTCGGCGCCGGGGTCTTCGTACTGGCGATCGCCTGCGCCAACGTCGGCAATCTGGTATTGGCGCGAACCACCGAGCGCGAAGCCGAATTGACGCTCCGTACCGCTCTTGGTGCCGGCCATTGGCGGCTCATGCAGCAGCTGATCACCGAGAGCGCGGTCCTCTGTCTGGCCGGTGCGGCCGCAGGACTGCTGCTGGCGAAAGCGGGCGTGGCCGCACTGATCGGGCTGAGCCCCGCGAATCTCCCGCGACTCGATTCCATCGCGCTCGATTGGAGAGTCACCCTCATTACCCTGGCGGCGACCCTGGCGGTCGCGTTGCTGGTAGGCGTTGTGCCGGGCGTCATGTCGCTCCGGCGGGCGGCCATGCCGGTGACGGCGCGTTCCGTGACCACGGGACAGCGCCAGCGGCAAGTCACCGGCGCGCTGGTGGTCGCGGAGGTATCGCTCGCCTTCATGCTGCTTTCAGGCGCCGGTCTCCTGACCCGGAGTCTGTCGCGGGTGCTGTCGGTCGAACCCGGCTTCGAGCCGTCGAACCTCCTCACCATGACCGTCACCGCCAGCGGACCCAGATATCAATCGGACACGGTGGTCTGGCAGATGCAGGAACAGCTGCTCGAGGCTCTGGCGGCTGTGCCGGGAGTGGAGGCGGCCGCATTCGCAACTCAGATTCCGCTGGGCGGCAACTTCGACCGCTACGGGGTTCAGATACAGGACCAGCCGTTGGCCAACCCGGAGGAGGCTCCCAGCGCCGATCGATACACGGTTTCACCCCGGTACCTGGAAGCCATGCGTATCCCGGTTCGCCGCGGTCGCGGCCTGACGGAGCAGGACCGCGGCGGCGCCATGCCGGTCGCGCTGATCAATGAGACTTTTGCGAAGCTGAAGTGGCCCGGAGCCAACCCGATCGGGAAGCGGATCCAGATGGGCGGCCCTGATACTCCCTGGCGGACCATCGTCGGGGTCGTGGGTGACGTCAAGCATCTGGGATTGGATGACGCCCAGGGTCCTCAGTTCTACGTTCCCGCGACCCAGTGGCTCTGGTCCGAGAACAGCGTGGTGGTGGTGCTCCGAACTCGAGGCGAGCCCTCCAGTGTCACGGAGCCGGTGCGTCGGGCGATCGGATCGGTCGACCCCGCTATTGCCGTGAGCGACGTGGCCAGCGCCCAGGATCGAATCAAGGTGAGCACCGCCGACCGGCGGCTCATCGTGCGGTTGTTCGAAGCCTTCGCCGGCGTGGCGCTGCTGCTGGCCGCGGCCGGCATCTATGGGTTGTTGTCGCGCCGGGTGGCGGAACGTCACCGCGAGCTGGGGATTCGCACGGCCCTCGGGGCCACCCGGCAGCGGATTCTCGGACTGGTCCTCCGGGATGGCGGTCGCTTGGCGATGCTGGGTGTGATCCTGGGCCTGGCCGGTGCGCTGGGGGTGGCGCGGCTGCTCGAGGGTCTACTCTTCAACATCGCGCCCCGAGATCCGGTGACGCTCACGCTGGCTGCCTTCTCGCTGGGTTGCGTCGCGCTGCTCGCCTGCCTGTACCCGGCGTTCCGCGCGACCCGGGTCGATCCGGTGGAGGCGCTGAGGTCCGAGTAACCGTGGGCAGGGCGACCAGCAAATCACCACTGCCCACCGACGTGAGGTCGCCGACGCGACTCGGTCGCGGGTGGCCGTTCTGCAAGCAGGAGGGCTAACCGTCGAGCTGGCGCAGCACGACGACGTTGTGCCGTTAGGCACGGTCCATCCCGCGGGAGGCGGTGCCATTTCCGTTCACGGCATCTTCAAAGTCGGCCTTATTGTCGATGACTTCGACAAGACGCTCGCCGCGCTTCGGGTGCGTGGTGTAGGCATCGCTTATGACCCATATCCTAAGCGATCCGACCAGCCGGCGAACGTCATGATCCGTGACAACGCGGGGAACTTCATCCAGATCTCGGGGAAGTAGGCCCGCGTCACCGGCTCAGAGAACCCGACGTCCGATGCTCGCAACATCATACTAGCTCGACGTCCACGGCGTTGGCACATTCCCGGGATGAACCCGAGGACGCGGAACCGGAGGCTGACGTGACGACAAGATCGCCCCGCGGCGGGCGAGCGATTGCGCTCGCGTATGGACTCGTCGTGGTGGCTGCGTGGGGCAGCGCGCGACCGGAAAGAGCCGCGTCGGCACAGCAGCCGTCTCGAGGAGCGGTTACCCCCGGCACCCTCGTGATCAGAGACGTCGCTGTCATTCCCATGACGAGAGACACAGCTCTGTGTCGCCAGCCCTCACGTGAATAACCGCGACAACGAGAATGCCTATCTCGTCAAGACCCCCGAGGCAGCCCGTGACGCGGTGCGCCAAGCTGTCGAGAGCGGATACGATTTCGTGAAGGTGACCTTCGTCACGCGGCCGGTGTACGACGCCGTGATCGACGAAGCGCGGGCGCGGGGAATCCGCGTCGTGGGTCACGTCGACCCGGACGTCGGGGTGGCGCGCGCGCTCGAGACAGGAGAGCAGCTGGAGCACCTGGACGGCTACTTCGAGGCGGTGCTCGCGGATTCGTCGCCCATTAAGGAGTCGGTGACGCAGTACTCGGTCTACAAGGACGCGAACTGGCGGAGCCTGGACTTCATCGACGACCGCAAGATCGGCTGGATCGCGGGCATAACCGCCCACGCCGGCGCCGTCATCGGGCCGACCCTGAATGTCTTCAACACCGCGTTCGCCATGGGCGAAACCGACTCGGCGCTGCGGAATCGCCCTGACTGGCAGATGTGGCCGGCCGCGATACGGGAGCCGTACCTCCGGGCCCGCGCGAGGTACTGGGGGCCGGCGTCGCTGGAACACCGAACCGAAGCGCGCCGCCGGCGCTACGTGGAGGTACGGAATAGACTGGTAAAGGCGATCCACGATTCCGGCGGGACAATCATCGCCGGCTCGGATACGCCGGAGTTCTTTCACACCTACGGCTGCGGGCTGCACCGCGAGCTCCAGGCGTATGTGGCTGCGGACCTGTGACCGTTTGATGCCCTGCGAACGGCAACGACGAACCCTGCCGCCTATCTGGGGGCAAGGGCCGACTGGGGGACCATCGAGCCGGGGAAGCGCGCGGACCTGCTACTGCTGGGCGCCAACCCGCTCGAGGATATCAGGAACACGGGCCGGATCGAGGCGGTCGTGGTGGGAGGCCGGGTATTGACGCGCCCAGAGCTCGATGCCATGATCGCGCGCGGCCGTAGAGTTGTCGTGGGCCCCGACTAGGCACCCTCCCTCCGTACTGGTGGACGCATTCAGGAGGATTGAGCGAAGCTGCAGCACTTCACCTCAAGGCTTCCTGGACCGTTCACTCATCCAGGGCTAGCCGTCCACTCATCCAGGGCTAGGTTGGAACTCGCGGCCAGCCATGACCTGAGTCCGTCACGCACGAGCCGAGGAGAGATCGTCTCCATGCGAATTCCCATCGCCCGTTTCCAGCGCTGCACCAGAGCAAGCGTCCTATTCATCGCCTGGACATTCGTCCTGGCGACTTCGGGGACCAGCCAGACGCGTCGGCTGGAACTCGCCGATCTGGGGCGGGAGATCGGACTGTCGACACCCCGGATGTCGCCGGACGGCAAGCAGATCGTCCTGGTTCAGAGCCAGATCAATTACCAGGACAACCGTTTCGAACGGACCCTGGTCATGGTCGACGTGGCCTCGGGAGCTCGGCGCGAGCTCACGCCTGGTCGTCGCACGGTGGCTGATCCGCGATGGTCTCCCAGCGGCGATCGCATCGCGTTCATGGCCAACGAGGAAGGGAAGCCGGTCCAGCTCTACCTGTTGCCGATGGCCGGCGGCGAAGCCAGACAGGTGACCGACGGCAAACGTGCGGTCGAGCAGTATGCCTGGCGCCCCGACGGCACGGCGTTCGCGATCGTCACCGAGGAAGAACCGGTCGAACCCACCGGCGAGGAAAAGCATAATAAGTCGTTCGAGGTGGGAGACAACGTCTACCTCGCGCAAACGGCCCCGCTGCCGAGACGCGCCTGGCTGGTTCCGGCCGATGGCAGCAAACCGACCCGGCTTCCTCCCAGCTCGGGCAGCGTGGTGGAGTTGCGCTGGGTCAGCCAGGACCAGTTGCTCATCGTCACCAAGCCGAGACCGCACTCGGGTGAACCGGAGCGGACCATCGCCGCGTATGACGCCGGGGCCGGCACGGAGCGGGTGCTTGCCCGTCTCAAGGGCTCGTTCGGTGGAGGACTCCGGGTCTCCCCGGATGGCCGGACGCTGGCCTGGGCGCAGCCCCGAGGACCGGAAATCGGCTTCCGCTCCCGGGGGATGTACCTGCAACCCATCGCTGGAGGTGAGGCCCGCCTGGTGTCGGGAGACCTCGACCGCGATGTCCAGAGTTACAGCTGGCTCCCCGACAACAGCGGCGTGGTCTTGCAGGCGCCGGATCGGACTCGGATCGGCATCTGGATCACACCGGTCGGCGGCGCCCCCCGGCGGCTCGACTGGGGAGCGCTGGATCCCTCGTCCGAGCTCGACATCGGATCCGACGGGAGCATCGCATTCGTCGGTCGCTCGCCGCACGGACCGCCCGAGCTCTATCACACGCCGTCGCTCGAAGCCGCCCCCCGGCGACTGACCGACCTCAACGCCGAGCTGGCCGCCCGCGAGTTGGGTCGGGTGGAGACGATTACCTGGGATGGTCCCGATGGCTTCAAGGAAAACGGGGTCCTGATCTATCCGCCGGGATTCACGGCCGGCCGGAAGTATCCCCTGGTGCTCTCGATCCACGGGGGACCGATGGGCACGTCCACCGAGGGGTGGTCCGCCACCAGTCAGCTGTTCGCGGCCCAGGGCTGGATCGTGTTCCTGCCCAATTACCGCGGCAGCAACAATCAGGGCGACGCGTTCCAGCGGGCCGTCATCAACGACGCGGGCGATGGCCCCGGCCGGGACGTAATGGCGGGCGTCAAGGCGGTCAAGGCGTTAGGCATCGTCGACGACCAGCGGGTCGCCGTGTCGGGCTGGTCCTACGGCGGCTACATGACCGCCTGGCTCACCGCGCAGTATCAAGGGTGGCGCGCCGCGGTGGCGGGCGCCGCGGTCACCGATTGGTTCGACTGGTACAATCTGGCCGATCTCAATGTGTATGCGGGGCTCGGCCTGGGCGGCTCTCCCTGGCTCAAAGACAATGCCGCGAACTACTGGCGCCAGTCGCCCATGGCGTACGCCCACAAGATCCGCACCCCGACCCTGATCCTGTCCACCACCGGCGATCCGCGGGTCACCGTGACCCAGTCCTACAAGCTCTATCACGCGCTCAAGGACAACGGTGTGCCGGTCCAGTTCATCGCTTATCCGGTGGGGGGGCACTTCCCGCCCGACCCGGTGCACCAGCGCGACGTCTACCGGCGCTGGATCGCCTGGATCGAAGAGCACTTCCGCCAGGGCGCGGTGGCCGGCAAGTAAGCATCTGGTAAGTCCGCGGCGAAGTACACTCCCGGCGGCCTCGGTGACCCCTGCGGCTTCTGTGTGGGCAGGCGATAGCAACGCTTCGCTGGTGTAAGGCGTCAAATCCTCGAACCCACCCCGAGCCGGTCCAGTGCCGTTTCGCAACGTCGCCTCCATCACTCGCGCTCTGCTCCGCCGGCCGGCCTTCACCCTCACGGCGGTCATCTCCCTGGGGGTCGGGGTCGGCCCCGCAACC
>DASWKS010000140.1:0-6221 GCA_036396495.1 Gemmatimonadales bacterium | reverse complement strand
TGCTCCATGCGGCGCCAGTAGCATGGTCGTGGTCTTGGTTCAGGAGTTCCTTGCCTGCGAGGCGAACCGCCTCCCATGATCGTGCGTGTCCAAACTCGGATATTGACCCACCCAGCCGGCGGTACTAATCTGGTACCAGGTTGTCGGTGATGCCCGAAACCCTCTGCCGAAAGACAGAGCGGAGTCTGATGAAAAACTCAGACTAGGACATGACCGACAACCTTTTCCTTTCCCACCCCCGGCACCTGCGGCTGCTCCATCGGCGCGCCATGCGTCGCATACCTTACCGCTTGCGGGTCTTCCCATTCTTGCTGCGGCGGCCGGTCAGCTCCCGATAGGCCGGCAGCTCGTGAGCCCGAAACCGGCCGAAGCGGACAATGGTCTCCCGCACATCTTCGTCGGCCCAGTGCTCCAGTACCGCCCGCTGGAGGCTCGACGCCAGCAGCTCCGCGCCCAGCGCGCTCCCAAAAACGGAACAGAGAAAGGGGCTGCGCGACCAGATGGCCTGGTGCACCGTTTCGCCGTCCTTCGCCATGAACGCGATCAGCAGCTCGGCCCCGTCGATTACACAGTTGAGCCAGTGTCCGTCCCACTTCTGCAGCACGATGTCGGCCTGTCCGTGGCGAACCACCTCGACGCCGGCCAGCGTCACCGGGTCGTACACCTGGACCGCCATCCTCACGCCCCGCCGGGCGCAGGCCAGGATGGCGGGCTTGAGCTCCGCCAGCGGACCGGGAAAGAGATCGAGCACCGCCACCTCTTTGGCCTTGGTCAGCATCTTGCGGCAACGATCGTAGACTTGCTCGGTGGAGCTGAGCCCATAGATCCCGTCGTCGTGGGTCGCCTTGGGAATCCGGCTGAGGGCCCGCTTCGCCTCCTGGTGCCGCTGCCGGAAGGTCCGCTCGGCCCGTTCCAGCAGGTCCTCCGGCGGCAGCGCCCGGCACATCCGGTTGCCGGTTTCATCGACCAGGACGGCGCCCTTGCGCTGCAGGGCTTCGATGGCCTTGTACGTGTTGGCGATCGGCTTCCCGATGGCCCGCGAGATCTTGTATCCCGTGGCCGGCGAATGCTGGACCAGGAAGGCGTATACCATGGCCTCCAGCTCGGTGAATCCGAGCAGCGTGACCGGCTCGATCGCGTCCTGCAGCAGCGTCGCAGGCGGAGCTTTGGCAAAAGGCATATCGGGCATGGAACACCGCGACCGGGGCGGCGTCAAGTACCCTGGAGTTCGTTGACAACTCCTCGTAGCGGGTGCTATTAGTAGCGATCCCGACCGGGGACCCACCGTGAGCGTCACCAGTACCGATCAGCTGGTCGAGGATTATCGAGCCAGTCATCCGGGGTCCGCGGAGCTGCACCAACGGGCCAGCGATTTCTTCGCGGCCCGGGGCGCCACCCACTTCGCCCGGGTCAGCGCCCCATTTCGCCCCTACATCACGCACGCGCTCGATGCCCGCAAATGGGATGTCGACGGCAATGAATACATCGATTACGTGATGGGCCACGGGGCCTTGATCCTGGGCCACGGTCATCCCGCCATCCTCGAAGCGGTCCAGCAGCAGCTGGTCCGGGGGGTGCACTTCGGCGACAACCACGCCCTGGAAGTGGAGTGGGCCGGGCTGATCCGCGGCCTGATGCCGGCGGCGGAACGGATCGAGTTCTTCGCTTGCGGCCAGGAAGCCAACCTGATGGGGATCCGGTTGGGCCGGCTCTTCACCGGCCGCCGCCAGCTGCTGCGGTTCCGCTGGAATTATCACGGCTGGGCCGACGAGCTGGCCGGGCCCCTCGCGGCCGGCACGGTCGCGGATCAGGTGACGCTGATCCCGCCCAACGATCTGGATCTGCTGGAAGAGCATCTCAGCCGCCGCGAGTACGCGGTGCTGCTGATCGAAGGCGGCGGGGGCTACCTGGCCGGCCGGGTGCCGATCGCGGCCGAGTTCTATCAGGCGCTGCCGGAGCTGACCCGGAAGTACGGCACCGTCCTGCTGCTCGATGAGGTGGTGACCGGCTTCCGGGAAGCGCCGGGTGGGTGGCAGTCGGTGGTGGGAATCGAGCCCGATCTCACCTCCATCGGAAAGGCGGTGAGCGGTGGCCTCCCGGCAGGCGGCCTGTTGGGTCGCGCTGCACTCTTCGAGGCGCTGAACCCGAACAACGCCAGAGATCGCCTGGTGGTGCACGGCGGGACCTGGAACGCGCTCCCGCTCACCTGTGCCGCGGGCATCGCCGCCTGCCGGCTGTACCAGGACGGTTCGCCGCAGCGCGCCGCGCTGAAAATGGCGGAGCGCCTGAAGGCCCTCGGAAACGACGTGCTGCAGCGCCGGGGCGTCACCGGCCGACTCTATGGGCGGAGCGCGGTGCATCTCGGGTTCGGCGCCGAGGGCCAGGAGACCAGTCCCGAGACGCTGCAGGCGCACCGACGGCTGGATCTGCATCTCCTCCACCGCGGCGTCTCCACGCTGCTGGGCGAGGTCTTCGTGCTCTCGTCGGCTCACAGCCGGGCGGATGTCGACCAGACCGTCTCGGCGTTCGACCAGTCGATCGGCGCCATGCTGGAGGAAGGGACCCTCTGCCGATGACGGCCGAGCTCAAACGGACGCTGAACGCGTTCGACGTCAGCGTCATCGTGGTGGGCGCCATCATCGGCTCGGGGATCTTCCTGGTCCCCGGCACCGTGCTGCGCCACGTGGACGGCTCGGTCGGCGTGGCGCTGGGCGTCTGGGTGGTGGGCGGCGTGCTGTCGCTGCTGGGGGCGCTCACCTACGGCGAGCTGGCCTGCATGAACCCCCGCTCCGGCGGACTCTATCTCTACATCCGGGACGCCTTCGGGCCGATGGCCGCGTTCGCCTATGGCTGGACCCTCTTCATCGTGATCGGGACCGGGACCGTGGCCGCGCTGGCCGTGGCCGCATCCACCTACTTCGACCAACTGGTGCCGGTGGGCACCGTCGGACGCAATCTGATCGCGGTGGGGATGGTGGCGGGACTCTGTGCCATCAACGTGATCGGGACCCGGCAAAGTACCCGAGTGCTGGCGGCCGGCACCGCGCTCAAGGTCGGGGCCCTGCTCTTTCTCATCGTAGCGCTGCCGCTGGCGGGAGAAGGCTTCAGCGAGGTGCAGTCGTTCTGGCCCGACCGCTGGACCCCCGGCGTGGTGATCGCCGCCGGCACCGCCATGGTCTCGGCCCTCTGGGCCTACGAGGCCTGGCAATACGCCACCTTCATCGCGGGCGAGGTGCTGGAGCCGCAGCGGAATTTCCCGCGCGGCATCCTGATGGGCACCGTCGTGGTGGTGTTCATCTATGTCCTGGCCGCGGTCGCGTACGTGGCCGGGCTGGGCCCCGCGGCCCTCGCGGCGTCCGCAGCTCCGGCCGCCGATGCGATGACCCAGAACTTCGGGGCCCGGGCCGGCCGACTCATCGCCATTCCGATCCTGGTGAGCATTGTAAGCGGCGCCCAGGCGGTCATCCTGACCAACGCCCGGGTGTTCTATGCCATGGGCAAGGACGGTGTCTTCTTCCGCCGCATGGGGGAGGTGCATCCCCGGTTTGGGACGCCGGCCTTCGCGATCGTCGCGATGTGCACGTGGGCCGCGGTCCTGGCGCTCTCGGGCACGTTCAACACGCTCCTGACCTACGTGATCTTCGTGGGCTGGATCTTCTATGGCCTGGGCGGGATGGCGCTGTTCGTGTTCCGCCGGACCCAGCCCGACGCGCCCCGGCCGTTCCGGGTGCCGGGGTATCCGGTCGCCCCGTTGTTGTTCGTGGTGTCCGCGGTCTGGATCGTGCTCAACACCGTGATGACCGACCCGAGGAAGGGCCTCATCGGGATCGGGGGCGCGCTGCTCAGCATCCCGATCTACTTCCTCTGGCGTAAACCGAAACGCCACGTGCTGAGTACTGAGGACTGAGTGCTGAGTAGGGTCCATTCAGGGACCGGGGTAACTTGACGGGGTCTCTATCTACTAGTACTGTCTGCTACTAGTACTTCCCAGCGGCGTATGACCGTACTCGACCTGGACGACATCTTCGCTCCCGACGCGATCGCTGATCCGCACGCGTGGTACGCGCGGCTCAGGGAGCAGGACCCGGTCCATTGGAACGAGCGCTACCAGCTCTGGGTGATCACCCGCTACGACGACATCGTGTGGATGATCCGGCACCACGAGCTGTTCTCCTCCGCGGTCATCAAGAACGACCCGCGCCCGCCCTACCCTCCGGTCGACCCGGCCGATCTGCCGCTATTCGAGCCGGTGCGGCAATTTCGCTCCGAGATGCTGGTGGAGCAGGACCGGCCCGAGCATCTGGCGCAGCGCAAGGTGATGCGGGGATTCTTTACGCCCAAGGCCATGGAGTCCTGGCGTCCCTTCATCCGCAACGCGGTGGCCGAGCTGCTGGACCAGGTCCAGCCCCGCGGCACGATGGACGTCTTGACCGATCTGGCGGCCCCGCTGCCGGTCCGGATCATCGTCGAGATGATGGGCGTGCCCCCGGAAGACCGGGACCTGCTGCGCCACCTGGCCGACAAGCTGCTCTATCTCAACCGGAGTGAGCCCCACCGGCTGCAGCCCTTGACCGAGGGGATCGAGGGTCTGCTGGCCTACGTCACACCCAAGGTGGAGGAGCGGCTGGCTCGGCCCCGCCACGACTTCATCTCGGTGCTGGCCCGGGGGGAAACGCTGGGCGCGTTCACCCGGCATCAGGTGCTGGTGAACACGGCTCTGCTCCTCTTCGCCGGACACGAAACCACGATGAACCTGATCTGCAACGGGACGCTGGCATTCCTGAGGCACCCGGCGCAGTGGTCCCGATTCCGGAGCGATCCGGCGGGGTTGGCCGAGGCGGCCACGGAGGAGTGCCTGAGGTACGATCCCCCGGTCAAATCCACTCAGCGGATCGCCGCGCAGGATGTGGAGCTCCGCGGCAAGCTGATTCACAAGCAGGACCGGATCCGCTGGGCCATCTCCGCCGCCAACCGGGATCCGGCGGTGTTCCCCGACCCGGATGGGTTCGACATCGCGCGGCAGCCCAACCCGCACGTCGCGTTTGGCGCCGGAGTGCATCATTGCCTGGGCGCCACACTGGCCCGGATCGAGGGCCAGGAGGTGTTTCGCGCGCTGGCCGAGCGGCTGCCGGGGCTACGGCTGGAGAGCGAAGCGCTGGAATACCAGCCCAGCATGCAGTTCCGCTCGCTTAAGGCGTTGCCGGTCAGCTGGACATGAGTCCTGCGTACTGAGTACTGAGTTCTGAGTACTGAGTACTGAGAGAGGCACCATGCGGAAACTGCTGGTATCGGTTGATCACACCCGCTGTGTCGGTAACGGCACCTGTCTCACCATTGCGTCCAACGTGTTTGCCCACAATGCCGATCGGCAGTCGGTGGTCGTCAATCCCACGGGTGACCCGAATGACCAGATCCTCGAAGCCGCCGAGACCTGTCCCGTGAGCGCGATCACGGTACGAGATGCCGAGACTGGTGAAGAATTGTTTCCGTGACTGATTCCCGCAAACGCGTAACCACGACCGACCTCCTCAAGATGAAGCGGGCGGGGGAGCGGATCGTGATGCTCACGGCCTACGATGCCCTCTTCGCCGGGCTGCTGGATCAGGCGGGGATCGAGGTCCTGCTGGTGGGCGATTCGGTTGCCACGGTGCTGGGCGGTGAAGAGACCACCCTCACGGCCACCCTGGACCAGATGATCTACCACGGCCGGATCGTGCGGCGTGGCACCGCGCGGGCGCTGGTGGTGGTGGACCTTCCCTTCCTCACCTATCAGGTGTCGGTCGAGGAAGCACTCAGGAACGCCGGCCGGGTGATGCAGCAGACCGGAGCGGGCGCGGTGAAACTCGAAGGGGGGCAGACGGTCGCGCCCACGGTGCGGGCCCTGGTCGACGCGGGGATCCCGGTGATGGGGCATTTGGGATTCACGCCCCAATCGGTGCACGCGCTGGGTGGAGCCCGGGTCCAGGGCAAACAGTCGGATGCGGCCGAACGCCTCCTGGCCGATGCCAAGGCGCTGGAAGAAGCCGGCGCTTTTTCCCTGGTGCTGGAGCTCATTCCCGCCCCCCTGGCGCAGCGGGTCACCCAAGCGCTGTCGATTCCGACCATCGGGATCGGCGCCGGCCCGCATTGCGACGGACAGGTGCTGGTGCTGCATGACATGCTGGGACTCAACCAGGGGTTCAACCCCAGGTTCCTGAAGCGCTACGCCGAGCTGGGTCGGT
>DASWKS010000139.1:0-4394 GCA_036396495.1 Gemmatimonadales bacterium | reverse complement strand
TCTTCTGAGAATCTCAAGGACCTGTGATGGGGTCGGGTAGGAGTCCTGAAGCTGCTTCATCAAGATGTGCGTGCGAAAGGGTTGTAGCACGCGCGGTTGTGGTGAGGCACTCATATGTGGCGTCGCGTAGGTGGTGTATGCGCAGAGAAATCAGGTGCCGGGCACGAATCTGGATCTGACGTCGGCGGCTGTCAGGCAAGGCGTGGGGTTGTGGGTATTTCAATCGCGCCACCACCATGGCTGCGTCCTCAAGGGAGAGGGACACCGGGTCTAGCTTGAGCCGTCTGCACGCCTGGGCATAGCCGTTCATGTGAGCCCCGTAGTACGCAATGCGCAGATACATGCGCGGGAGCAGGTGCTTGGGGTAGTTCTCGGCCACCAAGGCTGCGAGCCCAATTTCTTTTAGCTTGCGCCGGATCGTCCGCTCGAAATGTCCAGTGAGGACTCGCACGAGTTGCTGCTCGATCGTGCTTCCACCTTCCCGAGACTTACCCAGCAGGCGCTTCCAAATCGCCCGTAGGATGGCAATCAGGTCGTAACCGGGGTGGTGACCGTGACGGTGATCCTCGCCAGAGACAAGCAGTTGCTGTGCGATTAATGGAGGCTGCGCGCCGCCACTGGCGGCCAAGCGATCGATCTGACTACGTATGCCTTGCCACTCCTGGGCCAAAACGTGGCGGGCGAAGCCCCGAAGCACAAACCGCAACATTTCATCGAACCTCGGCGAAACGGTCTAACGACCACAAATCAGCTGCGAGCGCGCTTGCGCCGAAGGCGCAACGTGAGCGCGCTCGGCGGCCGCATTTGTTGGTTAGGTTGCCGCTACTCGCGGCGGCGTGTTGCTCTCGGTCAGGCGAGCCCGCTTAGCGGCTGCTGACGCTGACCCCGAGATCGCTCCTCCGACCCCGCCACTGACCAACCCGAGTCCAAGCAACGGTAGGAGCTCGCTCACCGGCGCACCCCCGATGAAGAAGGCAAGGGCTCCGAACAACACGGCTGGTGCCATCCCTCCGACTACACCCCAGACTGCTAGGCGCCAGGTCGGGATGTGGCTGAGCTGCCGGCCAGTTTCCGCGCGGGCCGTGAGCAACGCGGTGGTGGCGCCGGCAATCGCGCCCACGGTTCCATACATCAGGGCAAAGCCCACCGCCCCGGAGAGGACCGACTCCCCGGTGATGGACGGGCCCGCGAGGGCTCCGAGAACCGCGCCCACCGCTGCCCACACGCCAGCGAAAAAGCCTGTGATTCTCGCAAGGGCCCGAAACTGCTTCGAGAACGCCACGGTACCCCTCCCGTCTTCGAGGGCAACCTAACTTCTAATTGTGCTGCGAAGGAGGCTCATGAGCCGAACCCAGAACATGTACTCCACGCCGCGTCCCCCTTGTAGAACGGGACGGCAAGGCAGCATCCCTGGCAGTAATACTAACCCCGCACGCCCACGGCCCCTGGAATAGGCTGCGTGATCCGCCATGATACGCGAAAGGCCCCGCCGGATAGTCTTTACCGGCAATGCAGCCTTCCCCCAGGCCCCAGCCAGGATCCAGCGGCTGCACACCTGGAAAGACAGCGCCCCGGGATCTCTCCCGGGGCGTTTGCCGACCGACTGTCCGACTGTCCGACTGTCCGACTGGTCTAGTACATCCCGCCCATGCCACCACCTGGAGGACCGGACGGCGCAGCCTTCTCTTCCTTCCGCTCCACCACCACCGCTTCGGTGGTGAGCAGCAGTCCCGCGATCGACGCCGCGTTCTGCAGCGCGGTGCGGGTGACCTTGGTCGGGTCGATGACGCCCGCCTTGACCAGATCCTCGTAGACATCGGTCTGGGCGTTGTAGCCGAAGTTCTTGTCCTTCGACTCCTTGACCCGGGCCACCACGATGGACCCCTCGGCGCCCGCATTCTGGGCGATCATCCGGATGGGCTCCTCCAGCGCGCGCCGCACGATCTCGACGCCGATCTTCTCGTCCTCGGTGCCCTTCACACTCGCGAGCGAGGCCTGGGCCCGCACCAGCGCGACACCGCCGCCCGGCACGATGCCCTCCTCCACCGCGGCCCGCGTCGCATGCAGCGCGTCTTCCACCCGGGCCTTCTTCTCCTTCATCTCGGTCTCGGTGGCCGCCCCAACGTTGATCACCGCCACGCCGCCCGCGAGCTTGGCCAGCCGCTCCTGCAGCTTCTCCCGGTCGTAGTCGCTGGTGGTCTTGTCGATCGCGACCCGGATCTCGGCGATCCGGCCCTTGATGTCGCCTTCTTTCCCCTTGCCGTCGACGATGGTGGTGTTGTCCTTGTCGATCACGATCCGCTTGGCCCGGCCCAGATCGGCCAGGGTGGTGTTCTCCAGCTTGAAGCCGATTTCCTCGGAGACCACCTTGCCACCCGTCAGCTTGGAGATATCGACCAGCATCTCCTTGCGGCGGTCGCCGAAGCCCGGCGCCTTGACCGCGGTGACCTTGAGCGTGCCGCGCAGCTTGTTCACCACCAGCGTGGCCAGCGCCTCACCCTCGACGTCCTCGGCGACGATGAGCAACGGCTTGCCGGTCTGGGCGGTCTTCTCCAGCACCGGGAGCAGGTCCTTCATCGACGAAATCTTCTTGTCGTGGATCAGGATGTAGGCGTCGTCCATCACCGCTTCCATCTTCTCGGGATCGGTGATGAAGTAGGGCGAGAGGTAGCCCCGGTCGAACTGCATGCCGTCGACCGTCTCCAGCGTGGTCTCGAGACCCTTGGCCTCTTCGACGGTGATCACGCCGTCCTTGCCCACCTTCTCCATCGCCTCGGCGATCAGCTTGCCGATCTCGGGATCGTTGTTGGCCGAGATGGTGCCGACCTGCGCGATCTCCTTCTTGCCGGCCGTGGGAACCGACAGCCGCTTCAAGTCCTCGACTACCGCGTCGACCGCCCGGTCGATGCCCCGCTTGAGCTCCATCGGGTTGGCGCCGGCGGTGACGTTCTTGAGGCCTTCCCGGAAGATGGCCTGGGCCAGCACCGTGGCGGTGGTGGTGCCGTCGCCCGCCAGGTCGGAGGTCTTGGTCGCGACTTCCTTCACCATCTGCGCGCCCATGTTCTCGACCGGGTCCTGCAGCTCGATCTCCTTGGCGACGGTCACGCCGTCCTTGGTGACGGTCGGCGCGCCGAACTTCTTCTCGATGACCACGTTGCGGCCCTTGGGCCCGAGCGTGACCCGCACCGCCTCGGCCAGGGTATCGATACCCCTCTTGAGCTTGGCCCGGGCGTCCACGTCAAAATGCAGTTCCTTCGAAGCCATGATGTCTCTCTCCGTGTTGGCTCAGCCGATCTTGGCGAGAACGTCCGATGCCTTGATGATGATGACCTCGGTGCCATCCTCGAGATTGAACGGCGTACCGCTGTACTTGCCGTAGATGACCCGGTCGCCCACCGCGAGCTCCATCTTGATCCGCTCGCCCTTTTCGATCCGTCCCGGACCTGCCGCCAGGACCTCACCCTGAGTGGGCTTCTCCTTGGCGGTGTCGGGGATGTAGAGGCCGCCCCGCATGGTGGCGGTTTCCTCGTCCGGCATGATGACGACCCGGTCCTCGAGGGGGTGAATTTTGACCTTCGGCCTAGCCTTGGTCGCAGTAGCCATTGGTGCACCTCACCGGCATTGTGAAAAGGTTACAAAGGGTTTTGTTACAAATGGTTAGCACTCGTAGCATGGGAGTGCCAGAACTGCCAGTTAAACTAAGCACCTCTGGGTGCCAGTCAAGCCCCGGTCGGGTGCTACAGCACTAGTATTCGCCTCGCTCCCACCCAGCGGGCCCACCAGTGGCGGCCGTTGGGGTCCTCGGGGCTGAGCAGACTCAGACGGACGCCGTCCGAAGCGCTGTGGATGAAGCGACGGTCTCCGAGGTAGAGGCCCACGTGGGTCACCGGGCCGCCCGGGGTGGCCGAGAAGGTGAGGATGTCGCCCGGAAGCAGGTCCGCCAGATCTCGTGGCACCAGGAGACCTGCCTTGGCCTGGTCCTGGCTCCGCCGGGGAAGCAGCACACCGTGCCGGCCATAGGCATACTGAATCAGCCCGGAGCAGTCGAATCCGTTGGCGCCGCTGCCACCCCAGAGATAGGGCGATCCCATCACTTCGACGGCGGTCTGGACTACGGCGGACGGTCGGACGGGCGGACGGGCGGACGGACGGTGCGCACTCAAGGGCGGCGCACTATCGCTGGGCGTTGGCTCTGGCGGAGCCGGCGGGGGTTCCCGCGGCATCGGCGGGCTCGGGGATCTTCCACCGAACCGGGCCGCAAGCCGAAGCCCCAGAACGAGCGCGTCCGCCGGTCGACCGAGGTGGAGATAGCGGGCTTCGATTCCGAGATCGGCCCGGCCCAGCGACAGGAGTCGGAATCCCGCGCCAACCGACCACGCGGCCCAGGGGCTTTC
>DASWKS010000138.1:0-2287 GCA_036396495.1 Gemmatimonadales bacterium | reverse complement strand
GCTTCTGCACCAGCCGCTCGTAGTAGGCCTTGCCCGCCGGGTTCTTCCGGAGGAACCCCACGGCCGCTTCGGAGAAGGCCCACTTCACGTGCGCGTTGCCGATCTTCGTGCCCCCAGTCCCGCGGACCTTGCCGGCGGACTCTTTGGCGCACTTGACCAGCCGGGCATACGAGGCCAGCTCCTGCGGCCGGGCGAAGCGCGTGATGTCGTGGATCTCGTAGAGGATCACCAGCGAGAGGATCTTGCCGATCCCCGGCACGGTGCGCAGCCGGTAGAGCGCGTTCGCATCGTGGCCCTTCGCGGTGCGGAAGATGAAATTCTCCACCTCGCGGAGCAGTTCGTCGTAGTGGGCGATCAAGTCCAGGTCGGCGGCGATGGTCTGCTGCACGCTGGCCTCGTCGAACCGGTCCACGACCCCCGTGCGGTTGGTGGCATAGGTGAGCTTCTTCGAGAAGGCCGGGAGGTTGTACTGGCTGTTGGTGTTCTCGATGTGGGTCAACAGCTCGGCCCGCTTGCGGGTAAGTGGAGCCGGCGGCGCAGCAGGTCGCGGGTGGCCCGCATCGCGGCTGGATAGACGTAGGCCTCGGGGAGCATCCCGCCGCGCAGCAGGACGGCGATCTTGTGGGCATCGATCCGGTCGTTCTTGGCTTTGCCGCCGTGGATGGCTTTCATATAGAGGGCGTGCCCCAAGACGAACCGGATGCCTTCGGCGGCGCAGAGATCGGCGAGCCAGTACCAGGTGAACATGCACTCCACGGCGGCGACGAGCCCTTCGCGGTCAACGGATAACATATGGCTAGGAATTCAACCAAGGTTACGAGCTACAATCGCTTGCTCCGCGTCGATTTCTGGGGTAGGTTGAAGGTGAATGGAGTGATCTCCCTCTCCTGGGTCAATCTCCCAATGCAAATGCGACCGATTCTCGTCCTTCTGGGCGTAGTGTCTCTGTCCTACGCGGCGGCACCGACTCAGATCAGCGCACAGTCGTGGCTGGAGTACAGCGGTAGCGTCGACGCTCAGTACGACTTTACCTGCACAGTTCCCGAGGGCGCCGCTCCCATTCCACGCGCAACCGGCCCCTTCGCTTTCTATTTCGGGAATGGAACGATCACGAGCCAGGGGGGATTTGGTAGCGGAAGGATTGCGGCCGATGGAAGCGCCAGCGGTGGAAGTGGGCCGAGCTTTACCTGGTGGGGCCGGTTCCTGCGCGGGAGTGACGGGTCGATTCAGGGCGCCGGGTCAATCAGCCCCGAGGCAGGTGCAATCGGCTGCTCCGGCACCTGGACTGCCGGCGCCGCGGCCGCCCCCTCGACGGAACCGGCGGTCTGCGCCGAGTATCAGGCGCGGATCCGAAGTCTCAAAGATGAGATCTACGGCCTGATCCGTTCTTACAGCGTCATTCACGGTATCGAGGAAGCAAGGGACCAGGTCCAGAAAACCAATCGCGAGATCACCAACATTAAGACCGGAACACTGACTGGCGGGAACCTCGAGCAACTGCAAGCGCGGCGCCGCGAGGCCTATGCCCAGATCAAGCAGCTCGAGGCCGTCGTCGATCACATTCGCACCCTCTGGCTTGAAGTGCGGCGGCTACGGTCCGAATTCGTCAAGGCCGGTTGTGGAGACGCGCCGGCCACGGCAGTCCGGACCGCTGGAAGCGGCATTATCGATGACCTCCTGAATCTCGAGACCTCTCCTCCGCCGCCTTCAACCATCGGCGTGGCCGGAATTCGCGGCATTGTCGACGTCGAGTTCGGGGGAGCCTTTCACCCGCGCAGCAAAGGTCCACTCCGCGACGGCACCCCGCTCCCGCTGGACCAGCCGGTCACCATCCGGACCGGACCGGGCTCCGCCGTCACCATTCAAGTGGGCTCGGTGCGGAAGACGGTGGGGCCGATGACGACCATCCGGATCATGCCGGGGAGCAACGGCCAGCCGGACTTCATCGAGCAAGGCACCGCCACCGTCGATGTGCAGAAGCCGGGCGCCAACAAGATCCAGACCCCCGCCGCCAGCGCCAACGTGGATGGCACGATCTTCACCGTATCACACGACCCGGCGACGGGGATTACCGGCATCATGGTGTATGAAGGACGGGTCAGCGTGCGGCCGGAGAATTCCGCGCTGCGCGGAGTGACGCTCGGGCCCGGGGAGTACGTCCAGGTGAGCCTCAACGCCGTCTCGGCGGTGCTCCCCGCACCCGGTGCTCCGGCGACGGCCAGCCCGGCAGCTAACCCGCAAACCAATCCTCCGGCCGGTCAGTCGGTCTCTCCCCAGGGCCGCGACC
>DASWKS010000137.1:0-3984 GCA_036396495.1 Gemmatimonadales bacterium | reverse complement strand
GCCCGAGCGGGAACGCCAGGATGGGCTGGCCGGCGCGCTGCTCGAAGCCAATCCGCTGGGACGGCGGCTGGTGTATCGCCAGGCCAAGGCCATGGTGCTCAAGAAGACCAGCGGCCACTATCCGGCCCCGCTGGCCGCAATCGAGGCGGTGGCTGCGGGACTGGAGCACGGCATGGAGGAAGGGCTGCGGGTAGAGCGCGAGAAGTTCGGTCAGCTCGCGGCCGGAGAGGTGGCCCGCAATCTGATCCAGATCTTCTTCGCGACCACCGCGCTCAAGAAGGACGACGGGGTCGCCCGCGGTACGCCGGCCCGGCCGGTGCGCCGCCTGGGGGTGGTCGGCAGCGGCTTCATGGGCGCCGGCATCGCGGGCACCGCGGTGGCGCAGGCGTCGGTGGAAGTCCGGCTCAAGGATGCCGATCTGCCCCGGGTGGGAAAGGGGCTCAAGGCGGCGGTCGGGGTGCTGGACGGTCGTCTCAAGCGGCGCCGTATCACGCGTTACGAGTACGAGCGACTGGTGGCGCTCCTGTCGGGCACCGGGGAGTGGTCCGGCTTCCGCCGGACCGACCTGGTGATCGAAGCGGTGTTCGAAGATGTCGATGTCAAACGCGGCGTCATGGCCGAGCTCGAAGCCGCGGTCGGGGCCGACACCGTCATCGCCACCAACACCTCGACCATTCCGATCCAGCAGATCGCGTCCGGCATGCGGCACGCTGAACGCTTCCTCGGTATGCATTTCTTCTCGCCGGTGGATCGGATGCCGTTGCTGGAAGTGATCCCCGGTCCGTCGACCGCTCCCACGGCCATCGCCACCGCGGTGCAATTCGGGCGCAAGATGGGAAAGACCGTCATCGTGGTAGCCGACCGGCCGGGCTTCTGGGTGAACCGGATCCTCTCGCCCTACATGAACGAGGCCGGTCTCCTGCTCGATGAGGGGACGCCGGTCGAGGCCCTCGACCGGGCCATCACGCGCTTCGGGTTTCCGGTGGGACCGGTGACCTTGCTCGATGAAGTGGGGCTGGATGTGGCGGTGAAGGCCGGCGGGGTCATGTATGCCGCATTCGGGGACCGGTTCAAACCCTCCCATGCCGTCCAGGCGATGGTGTCCGACGGCCGGCTGGGCCGCAAGAACGGCCGCGGCTTTTTCCTCTATGAGGACGGCAAGAAGGGGGCGGTGGACGAATCGGCCTACAGCGTGATCGGCGTGAAGCCGCTCGCCGGGATCGACGAGTTGAGCGTGCGGCACCGGCTGGTGTACATCATGCTGAACGAAGCGGCCCTGGCCCTGGGCGAAGGGGTGGTCAAGACCCCGCGCGACGGCGATATCGGCGCCATCTTCGGCATCGGCTACCCGCCTTTTCGCGGGGGACCGCTCCGCACCATCGATGCACTGGGCCCGGACCAGGTGGTCAAGACCCTGGAGGAGCTGGCGCGGACCCACGGGAGCCGCTTTGCGCCGTGCGACCCGCTGGTGGAGCTCGCCCGCAGCGGCCGCCGTTATTATCCGGCATGATCCGCCTCGTCGACATCGAACGCTTCTATCAGCACGGGCAGGGCCGCACCTACGTGCTGCGCCGCATCACGGGGGAGATCCGCGAGGGTGAGTTCGTCACCGTCATGGGACCCTCGGGCGCCGGCAAGACCACGCTGCTCTCATTGCTCGGCATGCTGGATCATGGCTGGAGCGGAGAGTATTGGCTGCTGGATCAGGCGGTGCACCGGCTCAACCCCCGGCAGCGGGCCGATCTCAACCGGCAGTACATCGGCTTCGTATTCCAGCAGTACCACCTGATCGATGATCTCACCGTGGCCGAGAATCTCGAGGCCCCGCTCAGCTACCGGAATTACTCCAAGCACGAGCGGCAGGCGATGGTAGCCGACACGCTGGACCGGTTCCAGATCGTGGGCAAGAAGGACCTGTTCCCCAATCAACTCTCGGGCGGCCAGCAACAGCTGGTCGGTGTAGCCCGCGCCGTGATCGCCAAACCCAAGCTGATCCTGGCGGACGAGCCCACCGGCAATCTCCACAGCGATCAGGCGCGGGAGATCATGGAACTGTTCCGCCGGCTGAACCAGCAGGGTGCCACCATCATTCAGGTCACCCACTCCGAGGAGAACGCCAAGTTCGGGCATCGGATCATCCGGCTGAAGGACGGGTGGGTGGTGGACTGACTCCATTGACGATTGTCGATTGACAATTGCCCATTACTTAATCCAGCCTTCCGAGTACCTGGCGTGAAGCAATTGTCACTTGTCAATCGTCACTGGTTATTGATCCTGGCCCTGGCAGCCGCCTGTCGCGATGCAGCCGGCCCGGAGGACCCCGTTCGCCCCTATCGGATGGGATTCAGCGCCTTCCCCCCCGGCGACAACCAGACGCTGGCGCTGCAGGCCCTCGAGCTGTGGAGCACCAGAGCCGACGCGGCCATCATGCACATGAGCATCCCCTGGGCTGGTCTGCTGCAGGGGTTCACCCCCGAACAGGCGCTGGAACAGAATGGGATCGGGCTCGCTAATTACTTCCAGGCGAAGCACCTCCCGCTCACGGTGATGCTGGATGTGACCGACGGCCTCAATCGGAGCGCCGAGGCACCGGAGCTGGTGGCGATGGGGCGAAGCATCACCGAACCGGCGGTGCAGCAACTCTACCGCCAGTATGCCCGGGCCGTGGTCCAGCGCCTCCAACCCGAATACCTGGGCCTCGCCGCCGAGACCAACCTGATCCGGGTGGCCGCGCCGGCGCCGATCTACGGCGCGATCGTGACGATGGTGAATGCGGCCGCCGATGAGCTCCAGGCGCTCGGGACCGGGACCAAGCTCTATATCAGCGTCCAGGTCGAGACGGCGTGGGGTGGGCTGCAGGGGACCAACCAGTTCGAGGGTGTGGAACGGGATTTCGAAGACTTCCCCTTCATCGAGGCCCTGGGACTCTCCTCCTATCCCTACCTCGGGGGGTGGACCGACCCGGATCAGCTGCCGGATGACTATTACGCCCGGCTCAGGGGAAGCCGCACCATTCCCCTGCTCGTGGTAGAGGGTGGCTGGGCGTCGGAGTCGGCGCCGGGCTTCACCTCGTCGCCCGCACTCCAGGCGGACTACTTTCGCCGCCAGGCTGCGCTGGCCGAGTCGTCCGGGTTGATTCGCTGGTTTCAGCTGACCTTCACCGATCTTGATCTGTCGGGATTTCCCGGTCTGCCGCCCATCGCGGTCCTGTTCGCGCGCCTGGGGCTGGTCGATGCCCAGCTCCGTCCCAAGCCGGCCCTCGCGGTCTGGGATTCGGTTTTCGCGTTCGGATCGCAATAAGCCGGTCCACCGGTTTCACGCAATCCATTCCCGATATCAGGGTTCCGGCATTTCTTATCCGCGGATAACGCAGATGTCGCCGACAGGTCGACCACACTGTCGTTTGTCTTTGTAAGATTGCATCGTGGTAGTGGTTCGCTTGCTGGAGAGTGCGCTTCAACATCATCGGCGTCATCCGCGTAATCTCCGGATGAACACCCCGAACATCGGAGATCGGCATGAAGGGCCTGAGACTTGCGCTCGTGTGGTCTACCCTTGGCGCCCCGCTCGTTGCGCAGACGCTGCCCACCGATGATCCCGTCATCCAGCGGATCTGGGACGAGGGGATGAGTCGCTCCCAGGCCATGAAGCTGATGCAGGTCCTGACCGATTCGATTGGTCCGCGGCTGTCGGGGTCGCCCGGGATCAAGCGGGGCAATGACTGGCTGGTCGCGACCTACCAGCAATGGGGAGTCACCGCCCGCAACGAGCAGTACGGCACCTGGGTGGGCTGGCGCCGGGGGATCACGCACATCGACCTGATGCAGCCGAGGGTACGATCCCTGGAAGGGACCTTGCTGGCCTGGAGCGGCGGCACCGGGGGCAAACCGGTAGACGGGTCCACGGTCATCCTTCCCGACGTTCCGGACTCGAACGGGTTCAACGCCTGGCTGCCCTCGGCCAAAGGAAAGTACGTCTTGACCT
>DASWKS010000136.1:0-2580 GCA_036396495.1 Gemmatimonadales bacterium | reverse complement strand
TCGACTCCCCTCGACCGCCTTCGACTGTATTCGACCCCGTTTTCGACCGCCTTCGACCCCTTCGACCCCCTTCGACCAGCGGCGCGCGTTAGCGCGCCGCCTGATCCATATACCACACGTCGTTCGCGAAACCGTCCCGCTGCCGTCCCCCGAACAGCCACAGCTTCCGGTCGAACACCACGTTGAATTCACCGCTCCGAAAGCTCCAGGGCGGCTCCGGGGTCTTTTCCCAGCTCTTCCCGTCGGCTGAGAACCAGACGTCGTTGGTCCATACCCCGCCGCGCACCGCCCCGCCGAGAATCCACAGTTTGCCGTCGTAACTGGCGCCGCCCTGCGAGGTGCGGGGCGGCCAGGCGGCGTTGCCGGTGGCCTCGGTCCAGAGTTTCCCGTCGGTCGAGTACCAGACGTCATTCTTGGGAATCCGGCTGCCCCCGCCGATCACCCAGAGTCGGTCATCGTGCACCAGTACTGTCGGCAGGGGCCGGGGTGGCCAGGCCGCGCCGTCGGTGCCCCGGATCCAGTCGACTCCGTTCCGGCTGTACCAGACGTCGTTCACCTCGTAGCTGTCGTTGCCGCCGATCAACCACACACGGCGGTTGTGGACCACTACCCGGTGATCGCGCCGGGGAGACCAGGACGCTTTCTCCGAAGCGTTGCGCCACTGGATGCCATCGGTGCTGAACCAGATATCGTTCCGGAGCCGGGTTCCTTCCAGGCCGCCCAGAGCCCAGAGTTTTCCGTCGAAGAAGGCGATCGCCATGCCCTGACGGGCCCGCCAGGGAAGCCGGGTAGCCACCCGCTCCCAGTTGACGGCATCGGCGGACGACCAGACCGAGCTGCTGTCGACCATCCAGAGCTTGTCCCCCAACCCCATCACGGGATGAACCACCATGGGCCATTGGCCCTCGGCCCATTGGGCCGGCGGCGCGCCTCGCCCGGGCTCGACCGCGCGGGTCCAGTTGTAGCTGGCGGACTGGCCGTGGAGCGCGGGTGCGGCCAGCAGGCTCAGGTAAAGCGGCCAACAGCGTGCGCGCATGCCTAATAGTGTATGCGCTGCTCCCGTTTGTCAGCCGCCCGCCGAAAGCGATTTCAGCAAGACCTCGGCGAATTCCTGGGCCGCCTGGGGCCGGAACTCGAAGAACAATTGCGGCTCGAGCAGCTCCAACTCCATCAGGATCAGGTGTCGGCCTTGCCGCGCGCCATCCACCCGAGCGTACAGGGTCGAGCCCGGCGCCGCGGCCAGGGCCCGCTCGGCGTCCTGCACCATAGTGGCTGTGGGGATCGCGGGCTCGATGCTCCCGCCATGCTGGGGCTGCACCAGGAAGCCACCGGGCGACGGCTGCTTGAGCGCGGCGTGACTGAACCGGCCACCCAGGTAGATCAGCGACCACTCGCCTTCGTGCGCGATCTGGGGAACGAACGGCTGCACCAGCACCAGTCCGCCGGTCAGGGCCTCTCGAAAGGCGGCTTCGTCCGCTCCGGCCCGGGCGCGATTGGAACGGAAGGTCCGCCAGCCGCTGGCCGAGATCGCCGGCTTCACCACCACGTCATCCCAATCGCAGGACTGGAGCAGCTCGGCCAGGGGAGGCGAGTCCGGTTCGACCCACTCGGTGGCCGCGGCGGGGATACCGGCCTGCTCCAGGTCCCGGAGGTAGCGCTTGTCCATGTTCCAGCGCAGCACCGGCACCGGATTCCAGACCTTGACGTCCTCCCGCTCCAGGTCCGCCAGCCACTGGGCGAATTCACCGGCCCGCTGGTGATAATCCCAGGCGGAACGCACCACCAACGCATCCACCGGGGGCCTCGGTTGGCGGGTCCACACCACCGCGGTCACGCTGGCGCCGCGCGCTTCGAGCGCCTCCGCCGCCAGGCGATCGTCGCTGGTCAGCTCGGGGCAGTGCTCGGCGGTGACGAATCCGATGCGAGGTCGCCCCATTACTGCAGTCGGGTACCGAGCGCCTGCAGCAACTTGTCGTCGTGACCGTAGATGTCTTCGAAGAAGAGGAGCGAGCCGTCCACCCCCACGATCGCGGTGGTGTAGAACAGAACCACCGGCAGCGGCTGCGGCAGGTTCACCCGGGTGGGTTTGCCTTCCTGCATGGCTTCCATGATCCGCTCGCGATCCCATTCCGGAAGGCCGCCGAGCACCCACTCGGCCAGATCGATGGGCCGTTCCACCCGCACACAGCCGTGGCTGAAGTCACGCCGGGTCCGGCTGAACAATTCCTGCGCCGGGGTGCTGTGGAGGTACACGTTCTCGTCGTTCGGGAACATGAACTTCACCAGGCCGAGCGAGTTGCGCGGCCCGGGCCGCTGGCGGACCCGGAGCTGGCCCCGCTCCAGCAGATCCAGGTTCTCGGGGTTGAGCGCGACCGGCTTGGCGTCGTCGCCCTGACCCTGCACGATCTCCATGTCGTTCTTCTGGAGATACTCGGGGTCCTCCGTGATGGCGGGCAGGACTTCGCTCTTGAGGATGCCGGGCGGAACGTTCCAGTAGGGCCGGAAAATCACGTAGCGCATGTGCTCCGCAAAGACTGGCGTCTGGGTGTTGAGGGTCTTCTGTCCCACGATGACGTCCAT
>DASWKS010000135.1:0-3255 GCA_036396495.1 Gemmatimonadales bacterium | reverse complement strand
CTGGGCGGGAGCGGGCCCGCCGGTCTGGCGGGCATGAACGGAGTGACGGGGGTGCTGGTGCGCCCGCTGCTGCCGTTTGGCCGTGCCGAGATCCGAGACTGGCTTGCCACCCAGGGCGTGGTCGCGTGGGAGGATCCCGCCAACGTGGACCCGCGCCACCTCCGATCGTGGTTGCGAACCCGGCTCATGCCGCTCATTACCGGTCGTATTCCCGATGTGGACCGCCGAGTCGAGCGGCTGGCCCGCCTGGCCCGGCAGAACCGCGCGGCGTGGGACGCGACCCTGGACGCGCTGCCGCTGGACCTCCGCACCGATCAGCGCTCGGTGTCCCTGCTGATCGCGCCGTTGACCCGGTGGCCCGCGCCCCTGGCCTTGATGGTGCTGCAGGCCGTGGCTCGGCGAGCCGGCCTGGTGCTCGGGCCGGTGGCGGCGCAACGGGTGCTGCGACTGGTTCGCGACGGCCAGAGTGGTCAGCGCTCCGATATCGGGCGCGGCGTGATCGCGGAGCGCGCCTTCGACCGGCTGATTCTGGGTCCGGATGAACCGCCGGCCGTCTGGGAAGCGTTCATCCAGGGTGATCGGGGCCAGGCTCCAGTCGACCGATGGCGCTGCCGCTGGCAAAGCGACCCGGCCCCGGAGCGGCACAGCCGCGCTTCCTGGATCGCCTGGCTCACGCCCGGCTGGTATCGGGTCAGGCCGTGGCAGGCGGGTGATCGGATCCTGCCGTTAGGCGGCACCGGACGGCGGCTGGTAGTGCGTTGCATGCAGGACGCGCGGGTTCCCCGGAGCGAGCGGTCGGGCTGGCCGGTGGTAGTCCTGGGCCAGGAGGTCGTCTGGGTCCCGGGAATCATGCGATCGGCTCAGGCCCTGCCCGAACCGGGGGTACTCGCGCTCCTGGTCGAGTTTTCGCGAGTTCCTTGAGGGAACTGCATGCCTATCCGCAGATGCCGCAGATGCCGCGGATTTACCCCCCTAACCGCCTGGTTGTTTTTTCTTGTCGTCGGTATACGCGGGATTGGAGGCATCGGCGCCACCTGCATGGCCTATCCGCAGATGCCGCAGATGCCGCGGATTTAGCCCCCCAACCGCCTGATTGTTTTTCTTGTCGTCGGTATACGCGGGATTGGAGGCATCGGCGCCATCACCCCCAAGGACGTGGCAAACCGAAGGGGCTCGCAACCGGCCATGTTGTTGGTTGTAATCGGCGGCATCGGCGGATGACCCTGCCAGCGACTGGGCGAGAGCCGGTGGTGCCGGAGGGCGGCGGGCCAGCCGTGCCAGCCCCGCCGGTGCGGTCGTCTCATCTGTAAGGCCTCGAAGGCCTCGTTTTTGCTTCGGCTCACCTTCGGGCGTTATCATTCACCGTTTCTGGCCGAGGCAAGCGGTCGAGCTTTCGCCCGACCTGCCTTGGCGGCAGCCCCAATGGGAGGCCTAGCATCCATGTTGACCGCACCCAATGAGGTGCTCCAGCGAACCGGCGGCCGGCCGGTCAGCTCGATCGTGTATGACGAGCAGACCATCGCCGGGCGGGTGCAGGAGCTGGGCGCGGCGATCACGGAGTACTATCCCGACGGTGATCTGCTGGTCCTGGGTCTGCTCAAGGGGAGTTTCATATTTCTGAGCGACCTGGTACGGCAGATCCGACGCCCGTTGCAAATCGATTTCCTGGTGGCGTCTTCGTATGGGGCGCAGAAAATCTCATCCGGATCCGTCAAGCTGCTCTACGACCCGGAAACCCGGCTCGAGGGCAAACACATCATGCTGGTGGAGGACGTCATCGACACAGGCACCACCCTGCGTCGGTTGCTGTCGCTGCTCAGCGCGCGCTCGCCGCGGTCGCTCAGCGTGTGCGCCCTTCTCGACAAGGGCATTATGACCGAGCGACCCTCTGAGATCCGGTTTATCGGGTTTCAGGCGCCGAAGGCATTCCTCGTGGGGTACGGCCTCGACCACGCGGAGGACTTCCGGCATCTCCCTTTTATTGCGGATCTGAGTTGAGATGGCCCCTCGTTCCTCCAAACCCCCCGGTAGCTGGTCCGGCCTGAGCAAGAACCTCGCGCTGGCCACGCTGCTGGCCCTGTTCGTCACCTTTCTGTGGCAGATGATGGGCCGCCAGCGCAGCACTACGACGGAGCTGACGTATACCGAGTTTACCCGGCAGCTGGACGCCGGCAACATCACGTCGGTCGAGGTGTTCGACGGCCGCCTGCTCAAGGGCGAGTTCCGCGTGCCGGTGGCTCGCGAGAACGCCTCGGCCAAGTCGTTCACCCTGCTGATCCCGTTCCCCAACAGCGAGAAGCTGGAAGAGCGGCTCACCACGGCGGGAGTGCAGGTGACGGGCCGGGAAGCCAAGAGCGGCTTCATCACCTTCTTCCTGGCGGCCCTGCCCTGGCTGGTGATCCTGGGCCTCTGGTTCTTCCTGCTGCGACAGCTGCAGGCAGGTGGCAATCGGGCCTTCAGCTTCGGCAAATCGAAGGCGAAGCTGCTCACGGGTGATACCCCCAAGATCACCTTCGCCGACGTGGCCGGCTGCGACGAGGCCAAGGTGGAGCTGCAGGAGATCATCGAGTTCCTCAAGGACCCGCAGAAGTTCACCCGGCTGGGTGGACGACTGCCCAAGGGCGCGCTGCTGGTCGGACCGCCGGGAACGGGGAAGACCCTCCTGGCCAAGGCCGTGGCAGGCGAGGCCGGTCGGCCCTTCTTCTCGATGTCGGGCTCCGACTTCGTGGAGATGTTCGTGGGGGTCGGCGCGTCTCGGGTGCGGGACCTGTTCGACCAGGGCAAGGCCCACGCCCCCTGCATCATCTTCATCGACGAGATCGACGCCGTGGGCCGGCACCGCGGTGCCGGACTGGGCGGGGGCCACGACGAACGGGAGCAGACGCTCAACCAGCTGCTGGTGGAGATGGACGGCTTCGAGTCCAACGAGGGCGTGATCCTGGTCGCCGCCACCAATCGTCCCGATGTGCTCGACCCGGCGCTGCTCCGGCCCGGCCGGTTTGATCGCCAGATCGTGGTCGATTCACCCGACGTGAAGGGCCGCGAGGGCATTCTCCGGGTGCATACCCGGAAAATCCCGCTCGCGCCCGATGTGCGGCTCGATATTCTGGCCAAGGGGACGCCGGGTCTGAACGGTGCGGACCTCGCCAATCTGGTGAACGAGGCCGCCGTCCTCGCGGCCCGGAAGAACAAAGTCCTGGTCGAGATGAACGACTTCGACGAGGCCAAGGACAAGGTGATGCTCGGGGTGGAGCG
>DASWKS010000134.1:0-3121 GCA_036396495.1 Gemmatimonadales bacterium | reverse complement strand
CCCCACGTTCGTCACTGGCACAAGTACCTGTCCGCCCGCCTTCCGCCTTCGGCGAACTTCTTCTTCCGGACCTCACGCGGGCCGACCGGGGCTGTGGCGGGGAACGTGGCGGAGTTCCACCATGAGCTCGAGCGGGCGCCGGGCGAGGTCATCGCCCACCATCTCGGTAGCGGGGATTTCTCGCGCTGGCTGGAGCTGACCCTGCAGGATAGGGCTCTGGCGCGGACCGTTAGGCAGATCGAGTCCGCCCTCCGGGAGGGGTCGCTCCCGAGCCTGGAAACGGCCCGGGAGCAACTGGTCGGCGTGGTCGAGGATCGTTACGGCCGCTCCTGAGCCCCATGGGCCGACCCTCCCTCTGAAGGCAGCAGCAGCTCGGCCGCCAGGCCGGCGTGGTCCGATGGCCAGATCGGGTAGACCGGTCCGGCGATCCGGCTTGAAGGGGTCGCGCCCGAGCGCCGGATCGAGCCGAACGCGTGACCGGGCCCCCCGCGAACGAACACGAAATCGATCCGCTCGTCGAGCGCAGTCCCGAGTGGGTTGGTCAGGTCGGGAGCGTGGCAACAGGTGAACCCGGTGGCCCCCGGGTGCTTGGCCCGCCAGAAGTCGGTAAATCCGCCCGCGCCCGTGATCAGATCGTAGGCGTCCGGTGACGGCCACGGGTCTGCTTCGGGGCGGTCATTGAAATCGCCCATCATGACGACCGGCCCGGGTGCGGAGCCGAAGGCGGTTACCAGCTCGCCGATCTCAACCGCCCGGATCGCGGCGACGTCGGCCGAATTTCCCGATTCCGAGTGGGTGCTGACGAAGGTCCAGGGTACTCCGTCAAGAACGATCCGGGCCCAGACAAACCCGCGAGAGATGGGCACCGGGTAGGGGATGGTGATGGGACAGGATCCGGGAACGGGGTGCAGGCAGATGTCGTAGCTCTTGTTTCCCGCCGCCACCGGGCTGACATCGGCCCGGACCAGAAGCACCTCCTTGTCCCGGAGCGCCATGACAGCCGGCCCGGGGAGAGCATCCAGGTCGATATTCGTGTTCTGTGCCGCCACATCATAGTCGAGGCCGCGGTCAGCCAGGGCCGCATAGAGAATCGGCTCGAAATCGATGGTGAAGGCGATGGAGACTCCGAACGGCGTGAGATCCACCTCCAGCCGGGAGACTTCCTGGAGACCAATCACCATGGGGCGTGTCTGCGCGATCTCATCGGCGATCGCCTGGGCCCGGACGGCGAAGTCGGTCGCGCCCAGGGTCTCGAGCGCCGCCAGGAGGGCGGGGAAGTCGTCGGCGGGGTCGGGGGTGACCAGCGCGGCCAGTACGGCATCCAGGTTGGCTCCGACGTAGAGATTGCGGCTGAATACCACGATCGATGTCGCCGGATTCGCCTGGTCGGCGGCCAGATCCGGCCCGGGAGCCGTGGGAGGTCCGATAGCGTCGGTGCAGGCCAGCAGACACAGCGACGCCGTGGTCAATACTCGGCAGACGGGATTCATGTCGCCTCCAGAGGGCAGAGTGGCACCTCAGAATTCGGGTTCATCAAGCGCCCGGATGGTCTGATTCATCCAGGTGGTCGACAGCTTCGCTCCCATCAGACGGTCGGTATTGATGAGTTGCAGAAGCTCGCTTCGGGCCACCCGCGCCGGCCGGAGGTGGATGCGATACCAGCCCGATGTCTCCACCATCCAGGTCCGGACCCGGGCAAAGGGCGGCTCCGGAACCCGATATTCGAGCTCCGCCCATTCGCCCTGGTTGAGCGTCAACATGCTGTCGTCCCGCGCCGCAAGGGATGCGACCACGTTGTTCCCGGCGTGATCGATGGCGCGAAGCGGTGCCAATCGGCGGATGGTCATGGACACGTCGTCCGAATAATCCAGTCCGACCGACTCGATTGACCAGAATGAGGGGGCAGACGCCAATCGCACCCGCAGTTCCGGCCCCTCGATGCCGCGCAGGTCCAGCACCAGGACCTGCCGTTTGTTGAGCTCCGGTCCGACCTCCCAGACAGCTCCCTGCCGCCGCCACGAGCCGTCTCGCCAGACGCTGACCTGGAGGAATCCCTCCTCCGCCAGCCGTCCCAGGACCTCGCGCCGCATGTCGGGGTTGGCGTCGAGTGAGTCGTACCAGGCGTCGAGCCCGGGACCGTGAAGGGCCAGAAAGCGCTCCAGCATCAGCGCCGCCCAGGGCGTGTTTCGCGCTTCGACCACCAGCTTGGCTCTGATCGCCCCGGCCGGGCGCACGAATGTCAGCTCGAGTCCGTCTCTCAGATCTTCCAGTCGGGTTGGGTCGCGGCCGGTGGGGTTCGTTTCCCAGGCCCATCCATCCGAACTTCGAATAGCCGGCAATGCGTCGGCGCCGCGAAAGTCCCTGGCGCGGACCGGTGGCAGCGGCGCCAGGACCGAAATCGGGATGCCGTCCGGGGTCGGCAGGATGGTCAGCCCGGGGCCATGATCTACCGCCAGCACCGTCACCTCGTCGACGTGATCAGTTTCGTTGAGCTGGTTGGCCAGTTTGAGGCGGAGGCTGTTACGACGAGGTACGGCGAATTCGAGATTGTCGAGATCGGTCCTTGCCGCCCCACGGGTAATGGCTCCGCCGAAGGTTCCCGACTCGAGCTGCCACGCCGTTCCATCCCAGGCGTAGATCCAGGGGCAGGAGGATTCACTGCACGAGAAGCCCATGTCAGAGTTGGAGAGGGCGATCGCCGCAGCGGCGGCCGCCGCGGAAGCCAGCAGGACCGTAACTCCGCCGATGAGGAGGACGGTCTTCCCCGCGCTGGTTCGCCGAACCGCCATCGATTTGATGGCCGCCAACGGGACGGCCGTCCTGGTCCTGGCGGAATCCATCCCGACCAGACTGTCGGTCACCAGGCCGGGCTTCTTGAGCTCGAGTATCTCGCCGGTGGCGGCGAAGGTCACCCGGACCCGGTCGGGCTTGTCCTCGGCCAGGCACTCTGGAACCGGTTTGTTCACGGTCTTCCAACTGGTGCATCCAGGCGTCAGCGCGATGAGCAGGCAACCCAGGCTCTGACGAATTCGGGGATGACCGCGCCAGTACTTCATGGGGAAACTCCTTCTCGATCAGACGGGCGCCAGGACCATCGCGGCGCATCGCCCGCCAAAGCTCT
>DASWKS010000133.1:0-7015 GCA_036396495.1 Gemmatimonadales bacterium | reverse complement strand
GAAGGAGTCGAAGCGGGGCAAGAGACGGTCCATCGTGCCCTTACCGCCTTCGACTCCTTCGACCCCTTCGACTGCTTCGACTATTTTTTCAGCGCTTTCACCGCCGGCGGCAGCTCAAACACCGAATCCGGAATCGGCTTGGTCGACACCGAGTCCACCGTAATCAACTGCTCGAAGCCCATGGCGCTGGCCTTGACCAGAGTCGGGATCTTCACGCCATCGAACTCCTTGTACTCGGCGTAGATCGTGGTCGTCTCGAACTCGCCCATGGGCGTCGCCTGTTTCCGGACCGAGGCCAGCAGCAGCCCCGTGGTCTTGTCGTAGCACTCGCTGTAGCTCTCCCCGGTCGTGGTCTTGACCGTCACCGACCAGCACTTCTTGCCGTCGTACTCGGCTTCGCCGGAGGTCTGGCGCGACGCGATGTAGCGCTCGGGGTGGAGGTCGGCGTAGAAGTCGGACTGCTGCTTGAGCTGCTCCAGCGCCGGGCCCTCGATCAGCATGGGGCCCATCGCAGGATTCACCACCCAGCCGGTCTGGCCGTCGTACCCCGAGAGGCTGACCCCGATGCCGGGGATCTCGGTCTTGGTGAACATCCGGGCGGGTGGGGCCATGGCGATCTCGACCGGTCCGGTCATGCCCTGGGCCCGTACTTCAAACTTGGCCCAGACCCTCCGCGCGGTCTGCTTCTGCAGCGCGGCCTTGCCGCCCATCGCTTCGACGTGGCGGGCGTGAAGCTGGGTGCCGGTCGGCTGCCCGGTCTGGGCGGCCAGCGGGACGGCCGCGAGGACGAACAGGCCCACCAGGGTGCAGCTTCTTCCGATACTCATCGAGTGCCTCCAGGGTTTTTGGTGCCGCGCCGCGAGACGATCCAGCGAACCGCCGCGTCCAGCACGGGGTCGCGGCCCGCCAGCAAGTCGGCGCGGGTAACAGTAATCGGTTGGTCCGGCAGCACGCCGCGGCCTTCCAGCCGCTCGCCGGTGGCGGTGACGAACTCGCCAAACGCGTGGTACAGCACATCGCCGTTCGGCAGACGGTCCCAGATGGCGGGAAGGACTCCGCCGAGCGAGGTGTCGCCGAACACGCGAACCCGGTGGAGCGACTGCAGGCCCCCGGCAAAGATCTCCGAGGCGCTCCCGCTCAACTCGTCGGTCAGGATGGCGACCGGGCCCGCGAAGGGAGCAACCCGGCGGCCGTCACTGGTCGCGCGTCTTGGGTTGGCTACAAAGTACAGGGTGCTGGTGCGGGTCCGGCTCACACCCAGCGTGTCGGCACGGTCGGTGAAGTGACCCGCCAGCCCGCCCACCATGGCGCCCACTCCGCCGGTATTGCCGCGCAGGTCCAGGATGACGCCGTCATGCCCGCGATAGGCGTCGACCGCCGAATCGACCTGCCGCACCAGGGGCACCAGCCAGTTGTTGAACCATATCACCCCCACCCGGGAGCCGTTGACCTTCACCTCCCGGCTGGCGAAGCGGGCGAAGAAAGTAGGGAAGTGCCCCCATTTGACCGGCAGACTGGGATCGGCCCGGCGTACTATGGTCCGCACCACTGGCTGATCGGTCCCATCGAGGAAGTGGAGTGTCAGCGTCGAGTCGGGCCGGCCTCCCAGCCAGCCGTTTACGTTGATCACCGCCCGCAGGGCCACCGGGTTGCGGCTGGGCCGGGCCTGCAGTCGCGCCAGCAACGAGTCGATCCGGTGAGCATCCACCGCGGTGACTACCCACCCGGTCCGGATCCCGGCCGCCTCCGCCGCCCCGCCGGGCTCCAGCTTCGACACCGTGACCCGGCCTTCCACCATCCGTACCTCGAGACCGGCGGTGCCGTTTCCTCGAACCCGGTCCGCGGTGGATTCGTCCGCCACCTCGGCGGGGATGAGGGAGAAGTGCGACTGTCCCAGACGAGCCAGCATGGCGCTGATCAGGCGCTGCACGCTATCGCGGGGGGCGCCCACGGCCCGGGGCCGGAACTCGTCGCGCAACGCCTTCCAGTCGACCCCGTTGAAGGTGGTGTCGAAGTGGGTCTCCCACACGATGCGCCAGGCCGCATCGAAAGTGGCGAGCTGGAGGTCGCTGGTTTGCGTCGCCTGCGCCACCAGCCGGGTGCCCAGGCCGGCCACCAGACCGGCGATCATCATCGCGCGCGGAACCGGAGCCATCGTGGTCTACTCCTCCAGTAGGCGCCGCACCTCGGCGGCGCGTCGCCGGCTGACCCGGATCCGGGTCTTGTCGCTCAAGCTGAGCAGCGCCGAACCGTCGGTTTCGGGTTCGAGCCGCGTGATGTGGTCGACGTTCACCAAGTCGGCCCGGTTGGCCCGCACGAAGCTCCCCCCGGTGCGTTGTTCCAGCTCCGTCAGGGTGTAGTCCGTGGTCCAGCTGGTCCCGCGGGCGACGGCCGCAACGACCCCATCGCTCGCCACGAAACGCACGATCTCCCGCAGCGGCAGCAGCACCCGGCCGGTCCCGTCCCGGACCAGCAAGCGGGGCCGGCGAACCTTCGCGGCCCCGGGCAGCGCCGCCTGCAGCCGCGACAGCACATCCCCGCCCACGCTGGCGGCCCGTTCGGTGGCGAGTCTCGCGCGGGCCCGATCGAGCGCCTGCTTGAGCCGGTCGAGCCGGACCGGCTTCACCACATAGTCGAGCGCGGCATGATTGAATGCCTCCAGCGCGTGCTCGTCGTAGGCGGTCTGGAACACCACCAACGGGCGCGGGTCGGACAGGTGCCGTACCACGTCAAAGCCGTCGACCTCCGGCATCGCGATATCGAGCAGCAGCACATCGGGGCGAAGCGAGGTGACCCGATCGAGGGCCTCGAGGCCGTTGGCCGCCTCGCCCGCCACCTCCACATCCAGCTCCTCCAGCATGGTGTGAAGTCTGCGGCGGGCGGCCGGCTCGTCGTCGACGATGAGCACTCGCATCAGGTTACCCACCCGCCGGCAACTCGAGCCGGACCGTGGTCCCGGGTCGGGAGGATTCCAGCGACAGCCGGGCGGCTTCGCCATAGAGAGTCGACAGCCGGCGCCGCAGGTTGCCCAGCCCGGTGCCTTCGAGCACCCGGGATGGGAGGCCGGCGCCATCGTCGCTGACCGCCAGCTCCAGCCGGCCGTTATGTCGGGCCGCGCTGATCCGGAGACGGCCGCCCTCCAGGCGCGCACCCAGGCCGTGGCGCAAGGCATTTTCCACCAGCGGCTGCAACACCAGCGGCGGCAGCCGGCAGGGAAGCGCCTCGGGCGTGACGGCCCATTCCACCGCCAGCCGGTCGCCGAACCGCTGCTGCTCCACCGCCAGGTATGCCTTCAGGTATTCGATCTCTTCCCCCACCGTCCCGGTGGTTCGGGACGATCGCGCCAGGGTGCGCCGGAGGACGTCCGAGAGGTGCTCGACGGTCGTTTCCGCGGTGCGCGGATTGATCCGCACCAGCGAGGCCACGGTGTTCAGCGCGTTGAACAGGAAGTGGGGATTCATCTGCGCCTGCAGCGCCGAGAGCTGGGCCTCGGTCGCTTCTTCCCGGGCGCGGGCCGCCAATTCGGCCTGCTGTTCAGCATAGCTGTACAAGAACCGGCTGGTGTGCACCGCGGTGCGAAAAGCCAGCAGCAGCAGGTACCCGAACAGCGGCACCATGATCATGGTGATCGGGCGGGCAAAGAACGAAGGCAGATACAGACCGATGGCGGTGGTCGACAGTGCGGCTGATACCAGCGCCATGACCGGCAGCGCCTGGAAGATCCGGTCCGGCACTTGAGACTTGAGCGAGGCAAAGGGCCACTGCATCCTGGCCCTGAGCGAGCCGCACACCAGCGGCTGGCTTTGACTGATGTAGTGGAGCACGTGCGCCACCAGCAACACGGTATACCCCGCGCTGGCCAGGATCAGTCCGATCAGCCGGGCGATCTCGAGCACGTTGGTACCAGCGATGATATCCGGCACCGAAGTGACCAGCGCCACGACGATCGGCAGCGGACTCCATGCCAGTCCCCGCCGGTGAGTCGGCGGAGCTGCCCGGATGGCCTCGGCCACGAGTCGCCACAGGGGCTGGTCGGGGCGGAGGGTTGGCTGGGAGACAGTGGGTACACCACTCATGAGGCGAAATCTCGGGGGTCCCGGCCTTTGCAGCTACGGGGCTGGCTCTGAGCGGCGGTAGGGCGTGGTTGGGTGGTGTCTTTTCGGCTTTCAACCTCCTCGCGACACCGGTGCAGCTGTTTGAATCTGCTTCATCGGTGTAATCTGCTGGTCCAAACTGGCCCTCAGGCCCGCCCGGAGGAGTCTATGAGGACCCTGCTTCTGGCCCTGGCTCCGTTGGTTGCCGCGGAAGCGCAAACCGTTGACTTCGGAAAGGCCAGGATCATCGACCTTTCCCACCCGCTGGACGAACGGACCCTCTACTGGCCCACTTCCCCTACCCGGTTCCGGCTGGAGCGGCTGGCCTACGGGCCGACCCCGGCCGGCTACTTCTACGCGGCCAACAGCTTCTCGGCACCCGAACACGGCGGCACCCATCTCGACGCTCCGATTCACTTCTTCGAGGGCGGCGCCACCGCGGATGCCATCGACCTGCGGCGCCTGATCGCGCCGGCTGTGGTGATCGACCTGAGGCGTCAGGCCGCGGCCGATCCGGACTATCGGCTGACGGTAGCGGACATCGAAGCCTTCGAGCAGCTGAACGGCAAGATTCGCGAGGGGAGCATTGTGCTCCTCCGCACCGGCTGGAGCTCCCGGTGGCCCGATGCCCGGCGGTACCTGGGCGACGACACGCCGGGAGACGCGTCCAAGCTGCATTTCCCGAGCTTCGGTGTGGATGCGGCCCGATTGCTGGTAGAGGGACGGCGGATCGCGGCGCTGGGAGCGGACGTCGCGTCCATCGACTACGGCCAGTCGACCGACTTCATGGTTCACCGGATTGCGGCAGCGGCCGGCGCTCCCGGGCTCGAGAACCTCACCAACCTGGACCAGCTTCCGCCGACCGGCGCGGTGGTGATCGCGCTGCCGATGAAGATTGGGGGCGGGTCGGGCGGGCCGGCGCGAGTGGTGGCGCTGCTTCAGTAGTACTGAGTACTGAGTGTTCGTAACCAGGCGACTAGGTTTCGGCCATGCGATTCCTCTCCTTATTGACCCTGGCCGCGCTCAGTGATGCTGCTCCGGTGCTGGCACAGGCTGATGCTCACCGGCAGCTCGAGCGGGAGATCTTCGCCGAGCTGATCAACATCAACACCAGCGATTCCGCGGGGCGGACCCGCGAAGCCGCCGAGGCCATGGCCCGCCGGCTCACCGAGGCTGGGTTCCCGGCAGCCGACGTGCAGATCCTCGGCCACGATCCTCGCTACCAGAACCTGGTCGCCCGGTATCGCGGCAGCGGGCGAGGCGGGCGGCCCATCCTGCTCATGGCCCACCTCGATGTGGTGGATGCTCGGCGGGAGGACTGGTCCTTCGATCCCTACCAGTTCCGGGAGCAGGAGGGCTACTACTACGGCCGCGGCACCAGCGACAACAAGGCCGGCTGCGCCATGCTGGTCGCGAACTTCATTCGCCTCAAGGGCGAAGGCTTTGTTCCCGATCGTGACCTCATCATGGTGCTCACCGCCGACGAGGAAACCGCGGGCGAGAGCATTCGGTGGCTGGTCACCCAGCGGCGGGATCTGGTGGACGCGGAGTTCGCGCTCAACACCGATGCCGGCGGGGGCGAGCTCAAGGATGGAAAACCGACGGGGTTCGGGGTACAGACCGCGGAGAAGGTGTATCTCAGCTTCAATCTCGAAGTGCGGAACAAGGGCGGCCACAGTTCATTACCCGAGCCCGACAACGCGATCTACCGCTTGAGTGAGGCGCTGGCGCGACTCTCCCGGCACGAGTTCCCGGTTCGTCTCAACGAGACCACCCGCGCGTTGTTCGAGCAGCTCGCCCCCACCCAACCGGCCCAGATCGGGGCCGACATGCGGGCCGTGGTCCGAAGCGGCGATCCCGCGGCCGCCAAACGCCTGTCCGTCGTGCCCTATTACAACTCAGTGATGCGCACCACCTGCGTAGCCACTCGGCTGCTGGCCGGGCACGCCGACAACGCCCTGCCGCAGCTCGCCGGCGCGCTGGTCAACTGCCGCATGCTGCCGGATGATCCGCCCGAGCGAGTCCAGGCCGAGCTGGGGCGGGTGCTGGCCGACACGGCCGTTCACGTCTCCCGTGCCGGTGAGCCGACCGCCAGCCCGGCATCACGGCTTCGGCCCGATATCATGGGACCCGTGGAACGGTTAGTGAAACAGATGTGGCCTGGGGCCGCCGTCATCCCCGAAATGTCGACCGGCGCGACGGACGGCCTGTACGTGCGGAACGCCGGAATCCCGGTGTACGGACTGAGTGCCATCTTCGAGCGGATCGACGACGTTCGAGCCCACGGCCGTGACGAACGCGTAGGCGTCAAAGCATTCCACGATGCGGCCGAGTTCTGGTTCCGGCTGGTGAAGGCACTCGCGAAGACCACACCGGGGGCATGAACCAACATTGACGATTGACGATTGACGATTGCTCTAGGAGGGGCTCCCATATCAATCGTCAATCGTCAATTGTCAATCGTCAATGCTGTTGCAGCACCGCAAGCGCCTCCTGATGCAGCACCCCGTTGCTGGTCACGAGGCTGCCGCCGTAGATCGACCGTCGTCCGTCCAGTGTGGTGGCCATGCCGCCGGCTTCTTCCACGATCACTTGCAGTGCCGCGATGTCCCAGGGGGCCACCCGGGGGTCCACCGCCACTTCCCCGGTTCCTTCTGCCACCAGGGTGTGCTGCCAGAAATCTCCGAAGCCCCGACTCCGGCCCGCGCGTTGGATCAAGCGGGTCAGGCCGACCGGCATCTCCCGTCCTTCGCTGCCGCTCAGGCTGCCGTGAAACAGTTGGGCCCGATCCCAGTCGCGGACGGCGGATACCCGGAGCCGTCGCTCGCCGCTCCAGGCACCGGCGCCGCGGGCGGCGTGCCAGCGCTGGCCTAACGCGGGCGCCGAGACCAGACCGGCGCTGACCTCACCGCCCTGTTCGA
>DASWKS010000132.1:0-4898 GCA_036396495.1 Gemmatimonadales bacterium | reverse complement strand
CAGGCCGGCGGCGGCGGGAACCGGCTCCCATTCCCGGTACCTGAGGGTCATGCATCGGTCCCGAGGAAGAGATCGGTCAGCGACTGTACCAGCCGCGGCAACGGCACCTGCTCGAATGGATGCGCGGTCATGGGAAGGACTTCGAGCTCGCCGGACGGTAACGCTTTCGCGGCAGCGGCGGACTCTTCGAGCGTGACAGTGGCATCGCGGTCTCCCACCATGATTCGGACCCGCTGCGATACCTGACGCAGCGCGTCCGGACCAAGCAGCGGCGAGGCACCCAGCGCGGTCATCATCTCTCCCGTAAGACGGAGCACCTCCTCCCACGGGAGGGCGGTGTGACGCAACTGCAGCTGATCGGCGAAATAGGGGACCTTGGCCCGGATCAGCGCGGGGTCGAGAAACTTGAGCTCCCGCTCCGCCACTACGGACGACCAGGCGAACTTGGTTCCCAGCGTGGCCACGGCGCGCACCAGATCGGGACGTCGGCGGGCCACCTCCAGCCCGACATAACCGCCCATGCTGTAACCGAAGCAATCGACCGGGCCACGCTGTTCCGTCTCCAGATGCGCGATCAGGGAGTCGGCGAAGTGCTCGGTGGTGAACGGGCCGTCCAGAGGGACGTCGCCATGCCCGGGGAAGCCGAACGTGAGGGGGATAAAGCGGGTTTCGAGCAGCGGCACCAGGGGGGCGACCTGGCCGGCCGCGCCCAGGGCGCCGTGGAGGAGCAGGAGGATCGGGCGAGGCACGCCACAACCTACCCGAAAACCGGGGCGACCTAAGGGGTCACGACTCCGGTCATCCGCACCACCTCGAAATCCCCACCCCGCACTACCTTGAGCGAGTTCATTTCCTCGTCGTTCCAGCGGGCATCGGCCACCCCGCTCAGGAACCAATCGCTGCCGTTATCGGCCACGATCATCCCGTACTTCTTGAGGGCTCGCAGCACCACCTGCGACCGGGGTGGAAAGCCGCTGACGTCGTAAGAAGCCTTGAGCCGCACCCGCGTACCCATGGGCGGCACCGAGGAGGAGGTCCCTGAATTCCCGAGGCCGAACGCATGCCGGAACCCCCGTCAGGAGGCGTGCCAACAAACCAAGAACCAGGAAGCAGGGAGCAGGCAGCAGGCAGCAGGAAACAGGGAGAAAGAGACCGGAGGGGGCTCGCCTTCCTGCTCCCTGCTCCCTGCCTCCTGCCCCCTGCTCCCTGCTCCCTGCTTCCTGTTATGGGATTCTGGTAATGACGACTCCCGCCACTCCCCCTTCAGTACTGATCTCGATCCTGCTGGCGTGGTCCGCCTGCCGCGCGTTGCGCTGACGGAGCTGGTGGAACACACCGTCAATGCCTACATCGTATCGAGCCACTGCGCACCGGAGGCGAGAGTCGGCCGGCAGGTTGGGACAGGCTTCGCCGGTTGAGGCGAGCGCGATCGATGCCCGGCCCGAGGTGGCGACGAAGGTGTGGCCCCGGACCAGGTTCACCCAGGTCCCCCGGGCCCGGCCCACCGGATCCGCCCGGGTCGCCAGATCCGACGGATATCCAAAGACGGCGTTGTCACTGAAGGAGGTCACCTGCAGCAGGGCCGTCGGCCTGGGATCCCCGGCCCAAGCTACCAGCGAGCGGCGCAGCAGGATGGCACCGTCGGCTGTCGTGTGCGCCACCCCGGTCACGATGGCGAGATAGCGCTCGCTCTTGTCACCCACTTTGACGCTGAGCTCGGTAGGGCGAACCCCGAGCCGGATGGCCAGCAGCCCGTCACTGAAGGCGACCGCGGCATCCACGTCGCCGGCGTTGTTGGCCTCGGCGGCCATCTGCTCCAGCGAGGCCTCGAGTGGCAGGTCGGATTGCGACTCGGGCGCGGCCGGGCCTTCGCCACAGGCGCCCAGGGCCAGAATGAGTGCGCTCACACCGAGGCGCGAGGGAAAGCGGGATTGGACCAGCATGAAAGACTCCGTGGTTGAGGTTGCCACGGAGAAGACACCGCACGGGGCCCGGTACCCTGACGGACCTATCCCGGGTGATCGAGCCGGGGCAGCAGCCGGCCGCGTAGCGCCCGCAGCGCCCGACCCATGAGGGTCTCCACCGTCTTGATGGAAATGCCGAGGGCGTCCGCGATCTGGGGATAGCTCAGTCCCTGGTCCCGACTCAGCAGGAACACTTCCCGGCCCCGGGGTGACAGCTCAGCCAGCGCCGCGCGATAGGCCTGATCCAGCTCCCGATCCTCGATGCCCGTTTCGGCATCCGGTGGCACCGCGGGATCAGGATCGAGGACGGCGAGCCACTTTCCCGCGGTCCGCTGTCGCCGCAGCTGATTCAGAGCCCGGTTCCGGACCGAGCGATACAGATAGCCGGCCAGCCGGTCGCCCTCGGGCAACCGGTCCCGTCGGCTCCAGAGTGCCACGAAGACGTCCTGCACCGCGTCCTCCGAGGCGTCGCGGTTCTGGAGCAGGCGCTGGGCGTAGTCCGCCAGGCGGGGATACCATTCGCGAAAGAACTGTTCAAACGCGTCGCGGTCCCCGGCGCGAATCCGCGCCAGGAACTGGGCCGTCTGCTGGTGGAAACCCGGTGAAGACGCCATGGCCGATCCCCGGCTTGCTGCGGCATTTTACGGACCAATCCCCATACTGTCAGGGGGTTCCGGCCCCTCCCGTGTCTACTGGTACAACCCCTGCTGTCCTTGGGCGTAACAATGAACGAGTCGATGTCATCCGAACTGTTGGCCCGCTACCTCACCGGAGAGGCAACGCCGGAGGAGCGTGAGGTCGTGGATAGCTGGGCCGTTTCGGCCCCGGACCATGCGGCCGAGCTGGAACGGCTCCGCCGGGCCTGGCCCGCCGAGCGGCAGGGTGACTGGAACGTGGATGACGCCTGGAACCGGGTGTCCGGACGGCTCGACCAGATGCGGCCCGCCGGGGGATGGGCCCGGGTGCCGCTCGCCATGGCCGCGGCGCTGGTGCTGGTCTTTGGAGGGGTCTTTGCCTGGCGGGCGCTGCAGCCCGCGACCGTGCCTTCCGGCCTGGTGGCGACCGGGGTCGCCGAACGTCGCACCATCGAGCTGCCCGACGGCACCAGCATTACCCTGGCGCCCAATTCGGAAGTGCGAATCGCCTCGGGCTACGGCACCGCGGAGCGCCGGGTGGACCTGACCGGGCAGGCGTGGTTCGCGGTCCAACACAATGCCGACCGGCCGTTCCGGGTGCACGCGGCCGGCACCGTGACCGAGGATCTGGGAACCGAGTTCTCGATCCGGGCGCTTCCCGGCTCATCGGTGGTGCAGGTGGTACTGGTGTCGGGCAGCGCCTCGCTCCGCCGAGTCGGCACCCCCGCCGTCGGCGCTGTGGTGCTGCACCCCCGCGACGTGGCGCGGCTCTCGTCCAGCGACAGTGTGCCGGTGGTCGAGCGCGGCGGCCCGGTGGAGCTGCTGGTGTCCTGGCGCGACGGCCTGGTCAATTTCAGTGACGCGCCGCTGGATTCCGTGGTGACGGAGCTGTCGAGCTGGTATGGCGTCAGGTTCGAGCTGGCGGACCCGCGGCTCGGCTCGCGGCGACTCAGTGCACCGGTTCGGATCGACAGTCTGGAGGAAGCGCTGGAAGTACTGATGCTGTCGCTCGGGGTGAAGGTAGAGCGGAGCGACAGCGTGATCGTGATCCGATAGGAATCACGTGGATCCGGGTCCGGGGAGCGCGGGTCTTCGCAGATCGAGCCAACGCATCGGTCTTGCGCTCACCCTTCTGGCTGCGCCTATGACGGGACGGGCGCAGAGCGGTGCCGATTCGGTGCTGCACCGGCCCATCACGCTCCAGCTCCGGAACGCGTCCCTGGCCGATGCGCTGGCCCGGTTGCGACACGATCATGCGCTTCCGCTGGCCTGGAGCGGCGATGTGCTCCCGCCCGATCACCGGGTCACCCTGGCCCTCCGCGATGAAACCTTGCGCAATACCCTCCTGGCCCTCCTGTCGGACACCGGGCTGGACTTCGCCCTGACCCGGCAGGGTACGGTCGTCATCGTCCCGCGCGCCGCGGCCGGTGCCGCGCAGTCCTCCAGTGACTCTGCCGGAGCCGATCGGAGCGCGGAACGCCTCCGCCTCGCGACCGGGGTCCGGCAGCTGGATCAGATCGTGGTCATGGGCACGGCGGTGTCCGGTGCGCCGCAACGGGAGCAGCCCAACGCGATGACGGTCGCGAGCTCGGCGACGCTGGATGACGCGCCCCATTCTCGCCTGGCCGACCTGATTCGAGCCCTGCTGCCGGGCGTGGCCCTCTGGGAACGCGGTCCCGCCGGACCGCCTCCCCAGTTCGCGGCTGTGCGCGGGGTCAGCTCGTTCACCACTCGCGGCCTCAAGACCTACATCGACGATATCGAGCTGGCTTCGCCCGAGCTGTTCACCCTGGTGGACGGCCGCGGCATCGAGCGGATCGAGGTCATGCGCGGGCCGCAGGGCGCGGCGCTCTACGGGCCCGACGCACTGAATGGCATCATGCAGATCATCACGCGCAAGGGACACCTGGGAACCCCGCTCCGGCCCCGGGGCAGCGCGTCGCTGGGATCCTATGACCGGCCGGACCTCTCCGCCGCGTCACTGTGGCAGGACCACGCCCTGGGTCTGAGCGGTGGCGGATCCACCTCGAGCTTCGATGTGGTGGGAAGCCTCGCCCGGACCGGCGCCAGCGGTGAAGTCCCGTGGCTCAACAGCTGGACCTCGCAGGCCGCCGGGCGGGCCGCCTTCGGCCCGGTGCTGGTGAGCGGCTCGGCGCGAGCCGGGCGGCACGAGTACGGTGCGGAACGGCTCAACACCGGGACCGGCGCAACGCCGGTAAGCGCGCCACAGGAGCTCTCCGAACGGGGAGCGGGTCTCACCCTGACGCATGCGCCGTCGCCGCACTGGCGCCAGACCCTG
>DASWKS010000131.1:0-2781 GCA_036396495.1 Gemmatimonadales bacterium | reverse complement strand
CGCGGCCAGCATGAAGTCGCTCAGCCGGAAAATCGCGATGTAGGACCACACCGGCTGGAAGAGCAGGGCCACGGCGTACCGCGCCCGCCAGACCAGTTGGCGCGAGAACACCAGTGCGGCCCAGAGCAGGGCCAGCGCGGTCCACCCGGTGGCGACCTGGTGCCAGTAGAGCCAGGACCATTGGTCGGTGGCCAGAAAGGTGATGATCGCGGCCAGACGGAGGGCGTAGAGGGTGCTGGCGACTCCCCACCAGAAGAAGTGGGCCTTGTGATGCCGGCGGTGCAGAAAGAAGAACAGACCCGCCAGCCCCAGCGTGACGGTCAGCTGGAGCAGGGCGGCCGCGATCTCGGTGGTGGCGAAGACGTGCACGGCTGAATACTACGTCGGAAGGGTCGGAAGGTCGTAAGGGTCGGACGGGTCCCGCCGAGGTTCCCGGTCCCTGTCGCGACTTGGGGGAACCCCCCTTAGATTTTTCGCAGCCCGCGCCCGTAGCTCAGTTGGATAGAGCAACAGCCTTCTAAGCTGTGGGTCGGGGGTTCGATTCCCTCCGGGCGCATAACAGGGGTCGGAAGGGTCGGAAAGGTCGTACGAGTCGGAACGACCCCTGCGACGGTTCCGACCTTTACGATGCTTCCGACCCTTCCGACCTTTTGAGACTTTCCGACTGTTCCGACCCTTCCGACCGTGTTGAGACCCCGTCCCGAAGACATCCGGGCATTGCTCCGCCTGGCGATCCCGGTCGTGGTCGTCCAGGTGGGGCTGATGTCCATGGGCACGGTCGACACTTTGATGGTCGGCCGAGTCTCGGCCTCGGCCCTCGCCGCCGTAGCCATCGGCGGCCTGTATTCCATGGTGGCCACGTTCTCCGGGCAGGGCGTGCTCATGGCGCTCGATCCGATCGTGAGCCAGGCCGCCGGCGCCGGCGACCGCCCCAGCATCGCCCTCGGGGTCCAGCGGGGGCTGCTGCTCGCCGCCGGTTTGAGCGTTCCCCTCACTCTCTACCACTTGGTGGCGGGGCCGGTTCTGCGCGTGCTGGGGCAGCCGGCGGACGTGGTTCCTCTGGCCCACCAGTACAACGTCCTTCTGGTGCCTGGAATCCTCCCCTTTTTCGGCTTCATCGTGCTGCGGCAGACGCTTCAGGCACTCCACCGGCTCCGCGCGATCGTTTCCACCATCCTCATTGCCAACCTCGTCAACGCGGCGGTCAACTGGGTCTTCATCTTCGGGAACCTGGGAATGCCGGCCATGGGAGTGCGGGGCGCGGCCCTGGCGACCAGTGTTTCGCGCTGGCTGATGGCGTTCATGCTGCTGGCGCTATCCTGGCCCGAGCTGCGTTCCCTGGTCCGGCCCTGGCTCAAGGCGGCGTATGAGCTCGCCCCCCTCCGGCGGATGGTCCGGTTGGGCGTTCCCATCGCGCTGCAGATGGAGCTGGAGTTGATCTGTTTCGGCGCCGTTGCCCTGCTGGCAGGCGCGATGGGAACGCTCCAGGTGGCGGGCCACCAGATCGCCATCAACATGGCGGCGCTTACCTATATGGTACCCCTGGGCGTGAGTGCCGCCGCCGCCGTCATGGTGGGTCGCGCCGTCGGGGCGGGGGACCAGATCGAAGCGCGGCGCCAGGGGGCGACGGCGTTGCTGGTCGGCGTGGGGTTCATGTCAGCCACCGCGATCGGCTTTCTGTTCCTTCCCGGACCGCTGGCCCGGCTCTACACCACCGATGCGGCCGTCATCACGGTCGCGATGTCGCTGATACCGCTGGCCGGCGGCTTCCAGGTCTTCGACGGAACCCAGGTGGTGGCGATCGGGATTCTGCGCGGGCTAGCCGATACCCGGGGACCGTTCGTGATCAATCTCATGGGGTACTGGGTCATCGGCATGCCGGTCGGAGTGTGGCTGGCCTATCCTCTCGGAATGGGCGTCGTGGGACTCTGGTGGGGTCTGGTGATCGGTCTCGGCGCCGTGGCCCTGATCCTGGTGGTCCGGGTCCGACGGGTGCTGCGCCGTCCTCTGACGCGGTTCCAGGTGGAGCACGCCGCGGCGGAACCCGTCATCCTGTCATCCTGAGCGGCGCTTCGCTCAGGATGACGGCCCGCTAGATTATGGGCAGTCCGGCGATCAGGAGATCCCAATGACCACCCAGGTCATGCCCGAATCGCAAGTCACCGACACCTTTCCGATCAACGGAACCGACTTCGTCGAGTTCTGGGTCGGCAACGCCCGGCAGGCCGCCGCCTATTACCAGCATGCCTGGGGCTACCGGCTGACGGCGTACCGCGGGCCCGAGACCGGCACCCGGGATCGGGCGAGCTATGTGCTGGAGCAGGGCAAGATCCGGCTGATCCTCACCACCGCAATCCGCCCCGACGGCCCGATCGCCGATCATGTGGCTCGTCACGGGGACGGGGTGCGCGACATCGCGTTCTGGGTCGACGACGCCACCGACGCCTACCGCAAGGCCCTGCAGCACGGCGGCCAGGGTGTCCAGGAGCCCCAGGTGCTGGAGGACGAACAGGGGCGGGTGGTGCACGCGGCCATCCGCACCTACGGCGAGACCATCCATTCGATCGTGGAACGGAAGGATTATCGGGGCCCCTTCATGCCCGGGTTCGTGCCGGCCACCAGCCTGGTCCAGCCGCACGCGGTGGGACTGCTATACGTCGATCACTGTGTCGGCAACGTCGAGCTGGGCCGGATGAACCACTGGGTCGCCTTCTACCGCGACGTGCTGGGCTTTACCCAGCTGATCAGCTTCGATGACAAGGACATCTCGACCGAGTACTC
>DASWKS010000130.1:0-12180 GCA_036396495.1 Gemmatimonadales bacterium | reverse complement strand
GGGTGGCGTCCAGGTTCGGCTGCGGGGGGTCACCTCGGTGAACGCCACCGCGGAACCGCTGTACGTGGTCGACGGTGTCGTGTTAAGCGATATCGCGATTCCGTCCAACCAGAACGCCATCACCTCGGCAGCGGGGGGCTCGAGTCCCTCGCTCAACCAGGATGGACAGGTCAATCGCATCGCCGATCTGAACCCGGCGGAGATCGAGTCGATCGAGATCCTGAAGGGCGCGTCGGCCGCGGCGATCTACGGCGGCCGGGCTTCCAACGGGGTGGTGATCATCCGGACCAAGCGCGGTCGCATTGGCGATCCCCGTTTCACCCTGTCCCAGCGGTTCGGCTTTTCCAGCCTGTTCCGGAAGTACGGCAGCCGCCAGTTCGCCGATGCGGCTGACGTCGACGCCGCGTACAACACCACCGGGCTCGGGGCGCAGTACTGCGGGGCGGGCGCCTGCCCGTTCTTCGACCACGAAGAGGAGCTGGGCGGGAGCAAGGCGCTCTCGTATCAGACCATCGGGAGCATCAGCGGTGGAACCGAGGCCACCCGGTATTACGCGTCCGGCACGGTGGAGAGCAGCCCCGGGGTCATCCACAACACCGGATTTCAACGCCAGTCGGCGCGGCTCAATCTGGACCAGCGCTTCACCCAGAAGGTGAACGTGTCGGCCAACATGAATGTGATTCACACCCTGGCCGAGCGGGGCATTACCAACAACGACAACGCCGGGGTGAGTTACTACTACGTCCTCACCGGCACCCCCAGCTTCATCGATCTGCGGCGGCGCCCCGACGGGACCTTCCCCCTGAATCCGTTCCAGCCGTCCAATCCGCTCCAGACCAACGCGTTGGTGTCGAACCAGGAATCGGTGTGGCGCTATATCGCCTCGGGGCGGCTGCAGTACACTCCGATCACCACCGAGCGCAGCTCGCTCGAGCTGTCGGCCATCGGCGGCGTCGACTACTTCATCCAGAAGAACAGCATCTTCTCGCCCCCGAACCTGCAATTCGAGGACGACGACCGGCTGCTGGGGACGTCGCTGCTCAGCAACTCGGACAATCTGAACCTGAACCTCACCGGCAACGCGGTGCACAACTACCGGGGCGGCGGATTCAACGCCCGGACCTCGGCCGGTCTGACGTATGCCGAGCGCGAGGCGGACATCAACCGGATCGAATCGCGTGACCTGATCGCCGGGCAACCCAACGTGAGCGCCGGCACGTCGGTACGGGTGCGTGAGATCCGCACGCTCATCAAGAACTTCGGGTTCTTCCTCCAGGAAGAGCTCCTGCTGCTCAACGAGCGGCTGCAGCTCACTGGGGGCATCCGGGCGGACCAGTCGAGCCTCAACGCCGACGCCAGCGCACTCTATTACTACCCCAAGGCCGCGGCGTCATACCGGATCGAGAACACCGGATCTTCCTGGTTCGACGAAGTGAAGTTCCGGGCGGCTTTCGGCCAGACCGGGAACGAACCCCTCTACGGTCAGAGGTTCACCCCCCTCAACTCAACCTTGAACCTGGGTGGTATCGCCGGGACGGTGGTGGGTGGTACGACCGGGAGCACCGACCTCCACGCCGAGCGGCAGCAGGAAATCGAAGTCGGACTGGACGGGCAGTTCTTCGACAACCGGCTGGCCCTCGAGGCCAGCTACTACCGGAAGGACGTGAAGGAGCTGTTGCTGACGCGAAACCTGCCGCCCTCCTCCGGGTTTGCCCAGGAGATCTTCAACGGAGGCAAGCTCCGCACCCAGGGGGTCGAGGTCACCGCGACGCTGATCCCGGTTCAGTCGGCGACCACCAGCTGGCTGCTTCGCACCACGTTCGCCGACAACCACAGCACCATCACCGAGCTGCCGGTGCCGCCGTTCCAGACCGGCGGCTTCGCCACCAGTCTGGGCGTGTTTCAGATCGAGGAGGGGAAGTCCGCCACCCAGATCGTCGGGAATTACCTGCTTCCCGACGGAACCCGCGCCCCCGACGCGAAGGCCGTCGGCGACGCGAACCCCGACTTCAAGATGTCGTTCACCAACGAGATCACGTACAAGGGATTCAACTTCCATGTGCTGCTGGACTGGCAGCAGGGTGGGAACGTGGTGAACCTCACCCGCCTGCTCTACGACGCCAACGGGCTGTCGCCCGACGTCGAGGCCGCGGGCGAGCGTATCGGTACCTGGGCTACGGGTGAGACCGCCATCTACGTGGAATCGGCCACCTTCGCCAAGCTGCGGGAAGTGGCGGTGTCCTACGAGCTGCCGCGCAGCGTGGTCCAGTCCATCTGGAGCGGCGTCCGGACCGCCGGCCTATCGCTGAGCGCGCGCAACCTCATCTGGTTTGCGACCCCATACAGCGGCTTCGATCCCGAGGTCAGCAACTTCGGCAACCAGCCCATCGCCCGCAACATCGAGGTGACGCCGTACCCGGCGAGCCGCACTTTCTACTTCACCATCAACGTCGGCTTCTGAGGGGAGGGTACTGCCATGACACGGTCGCTTCGTAGTGCTGCCGTCCTCGGCATCCTGGCGCTCGGTGGCTGCGACAGTCTGGATGTCGGAGACTTGAATAACCCCGGGCTCGATGAGCTGGAGCAGAGTCCCAGCCGGGTCGGGGTCAACACCGCGGCCACCGGGCTGCTCATCGGGCTCCGGGTGGGCATTGCCGAGCCCAACGGGTGGATCCCGCTGCTTGCCGCCCTGGGCCGCGAGGGCTTCAACCTGAACACCACCTCGGACCCGCGCTACATCGCGGAGATGTTTGTCGGCCCGCTGGATCCCGGTTCCGGCGCGTTCGGGGCCAACTTCTGGGGGGCACGCTACGCCAACATCCGCAACACGGTGGTGGTGCTGAATGCGGTGGAGAACGTGGTCGAATTCACCGATGAGGAGAAGGACGGGATCCGCGGGTTTGCCAAGACCATCCAGGCGCTGGAGCTGCTCCGGGTGATCGTGACCCGGGATGACAACGGGGCGGTGATCGACGTGGACCGGCCTCCTACCGGCGAGCCGGGAGCCATCGCGACCAAAGCGGAGGTGTACGCCCGGATCATCGCGCTGCTGGATGAGGGCAATACCCATCTGCAGAACGCCGGCGGCGAGTTCTCTTTCGGGCTCGGCCTGGGATTCAGCGGGTTCGACGCGCCGCCCACGTTCGCTCGCGTGAACCGTGCCCTCCGGGCCAGGGTCGCCGTCTATCGCGACGATTTCGCCGGGGCGCTGACCGCCCTGGCCCAGTCGTTCATCGATCCGGGTCAGCCGCTGTCGGTCGGCGTGTATCACGGGTATGGGACCGGGTCGGGTGACCTGGCCAACAACATCGTGCAGGGTGCCGCGCAAGTCCGCGCCAACCCCGACCTGCTCACCGCCGCGCAGCTGCGTGCCAACGGGCAGCCCGACCTTCGGGTGACCAGCAAGATCGTGACCGGCGATCCGTTCACCGGTATTGCCGGCACGGCGAGCATCACCTCGGACAAGCATTTCACCATCTACCCCAGCAATACCAGCCCCGTGCCGATTATCCGGAACGAAGAGCTGATTCTGCTCCGCGCTGAGGCCAACCTGGGGCTGGGGAACGTCACCCAGGCCCTGGTGGACATCAACCTCATCCGGACCAACGCCGGCGGGTTGCCGGCCTACAGCGGTTCTACCGCCCCGGCGGCGGTCCTGGACGAGCTGCTCTACAACAAGCGGTACTCGCTACTATGGGAGGGAGGTCACAGCTGGATCGATTACCGCCACTACGGCAAGCTCACCAGCCTGCCTCGCATGGTGTCCACCGGCAAGTTCTTCACCAAGATGCCGTTCCCGACGAACGAGTGTCTGGTGCGGACGCCACAACCCGCCACGGGCTGTGTCCCGGAGAACGGGATATGAGCTAGCCGGGAATCAAGGATACGGGCAACGCGTTGACCTGCGGCCGGGTGCTAAGTAAGTTTCGCGACTTAGCTTATGTACTACTTTCTGCTCGCGGTTCTCATTGTCGATGGCCTGCTCCTGGGCGTCGTGGTTCTGCTCCAGGCGGGGCAGGGCGGTGGTCTCGCCAGCCTGGGTGGCGGCGCCCCTGAAAAAGTCCTCGGCGGCCGTCAGGCAACCACGCTGCTGCACCAGCTGAGCTGGGTGTTTGGCGGCGGACTCATGGTCCTTTCGCTGCTGTTGTCGCTGGTCGCATCCAACCGGACCGCCGGTCAGAGCGACGTCCAGCGCCAGTTACGGCAGCAGACCGCGCCGTTGCCGACGGCGCCGCTCAACACCGCGCCACCTCCTGCACCCGTGGCGCCCCCTCCCGCGCCCACCAAGACGCCGTGAGGCTCCAATCTCCATGCGGGGTGGCCGGATGACCGGTCACCCCGCGTTCGTTCTGCTCGAAGACGGCGCCTGGTTCGCGGGCACCACGTCGCTTCCGGTCGAGCCGGCGTTCGGCGAAGTGGTGTTCACCACCAGCATGACCGGCTACCAGGAAACCTTCACCGATCCCAGCTACCTGGGGCAGATCGTCGTGATGACGGCGCCGATGATCGGGAACTACGGGATCAACGCCGAGGATCTCGAGTCGGCCACCCCCCAGATCTCGGGAGTGGTGGTGCGCGAGCTGTCCCGCCACCCTTCCAACTGGCGAGCCACCGATTCGCTCGGCAACTGGTTGCAGGCCAACGGCGTTCCAGTCCTCGAAGGGGTCGATACCCGGCGCCTCACCCGGCACATCCGGGAACGCGGGGCCATGCGGGGTGTGATCGCGACAGGCAGCGAACCGAGCGACCTGGTTCACCAACAACTCCTGGCGTCACCGCGGATGGAAGGACAGGATCTGGCCTCGCTGGCCGGCGTCAGCGTGCCGTACACGGAAGGTGATGAAGGACCGCACGTTGTGGCGTGGGACTTCGGTATGAAGCGCAACATCGTCCGGAAGCTGACCGACTTCGGGTGCCGGGTCACCGTGGTACCGGCGCGGGCCAGCGCCGCCGAGATCCGGTCGCTGTCTCCCGACGGCTTGTTTCTCTCGAACGGTCCCGGCGACCCGGCGGCCATCGAGTATGTGATTCCGGAGATTCGCGCCTTGTGTGACTCCGGTCTTCCCACGTTCGGCATCTGTCTCGGGCATCAACTGCTTGGCATCGCGTACGATGGCACAACGGTGAAGCTGCCCTATGGTCACAGAGGCGGAAATCACCCAGTGAAGGATCTGGCGACCGGTCGGGTGCTAATCACTTCGCAGAATCACGGGTTCGCGGTGCAGGGAACTGAATCCGGTGTGCCCGGCGCGCCCGGTTTGCAGGTCACCCACCTCAATTTGAACGACGGAACGGTGGAAGGTCTTCGCCACAAAGAACTTCCAATGTTCGCTGTGCAGTATCACCCGGAAGCATCACCGGGACCGCACGATGCCTACCCGCATTTCCAGGAATTCCTGGCCGCGATGGCTGGTCAGAGGGCCTGAAACGCCGCAACCCCTTGACAGACAACGGTTAAGCTCGTACGATAACTCAGCTGGTTCAGGGCTGGGCGTCCCTTTAACCGGGGGTTGCATGACCAAGGCTGATCTCGTGGAGCAGGTGACCGCTGCTATTGCTCGGACCTCTGGTCCCCTGATCTCAAAGAAGGACTGCGCGCGGGTCGTGGACCTCTTCCTGGACGCCATCAAGCGAGCCTTGAAGGAACAGCGAAATATCGAGGTGCGGGGTTTCGGAACCTTCAAGATCCGGCGCCGCAAGACCCGGATGGCCCGGAATCCCCGGACCGGTGAACCGGTGGAAGTGGCCGCCCGTCCAGTCCCGGTGTTCAAGCCCAGCAAGGAGTTGCGGGCCCTGGTGGCGGAAGACACCGACGAGCCGCCCGGCGAGCTCGGCTCGACCGCGTCCGCATTCGACTGAAGTCCGGGCTCCGCATCCAGGGGCACGAGGACCGGCTCGCCGGTCCTCGTTTCGTTTCCGGTGCTTGCAGCCGCTACCGCGGTCCCGCGATAATGTCCGGAGTCATGACAGACACATCGATGTCCATCAGAGTCCTGCTCTTCGCCCGCTACGCCGAGTTGCTGGGCCGATCCGAACTAACGCTCGAGGTCCCCTTCGGAGCCACGGTCGAAGAGGCCATCAGCCGGGTTCGGGCCCTCCCCGGGGGCGTGGCGTTACCGGCCCGCCTGCTGGTCGCGCGAGGATGCGATCAGGTCGGATACGATACCCGTCTCGCGGCTCGGGACGAGCTGGCTTTGTTGCCCCCGATGGCGGGAGGCTGAGCGTGGACTATCTGACCTCGGACCCGATCGAGCCATCGCTCCTGGTGCAGTGGGTGGAGGCGCCCGATCGCGGGGCGATCGCCACGTTCCTGGGAACCGTGCGGGATCATCACGCGGGCCGAACGGTGGTCGAGCTGCAGTACGAGGCCTTCGGTCCGATGGCCGAGGCCGAGTGCGGACGAATCGTCGCCGAAGCGGAATCGCGCTGGCCTTGCCGCATCGCGCTGCGGCACCGGATCGGCCGGCTGGTGATCGGCGACGTGGTGGTGGCCGTGGCGGCGGCATCCGCGCATCGGGATGAGGCGTTTACTGCCTGCCGCTACGTGATCGAAGAGCTCAAACGCCGGGTCCCCATCTGGAAGCGGGAGCGCTACGCCGATGGGACCGAAGCCTGGGTCGATCCGACCGCGCCCGGAGGCACCGTGCCCGCGGCCGTCGCGGAGCCGGCCCGGTGACGCCCCGCGTACTGGACCGCCTGAACCGGCCGCTCGGCAGCCTCCGGCTGTCGGTCACCGATCGCTGCAACTTGCGCTGTCGGTACTGCATGCCGGAGGAGCACTACGTCTGGCTCCCGCGGGATTCCATTCTCACCTTCGAAGAGTTGACGCGGGTAGCCCGGATCTTCGCCGCGCTGGGCGTGCGCAAGGTTCGGCTCACCGGCGGCGAGCCGCTGCTGCGACACGACCTGCCCGCGCTGGTGGCCATGTTGCGAGAGGTGCCGGCGCTCGACGATCTGGCGCTCACCACCAACGGAGTGCTGCTCGCCGCGCTGGCCCAGCGGCTCCGCGATGCGGGCCTCGACCGGGTCACGGTGAGCCTCGACACGCTGCGCCCCGAGCGGCTGGCGGCCTTCGCCCGCTCGAACCGGCACGCCGACATCCTGGCGGGCATCCGGGCCGCCCGGAGCGCGGGGCTGGGCCCGGTCAAGCTGAACTCGGTGGTGATGCGGGGCTTCAATGACGACGAGATCACCGACCTGCTCGAGTTCGCCCGGGCCGAGAACGCCGAGCTGCGTTTCATCGAGTACATGGATGTGGGAGGTGCCACCCAATGGTCGCCGGCGCAGGTGGTGAGCCGGGAAGCAATCCTCGCCGCGATCTCGGCGCGCTACGGCCCGGTCTCGCTGCTGCCGCGAGCCGGTGCGGGGAGCTCGATTGCGGCTCCGGCGGAACGGTTCGCGCTGGGAGACGGCACCAGGTTCGGGATTATCGCGTCGGTGACCGCGCCTTTCTGCCGCGATTGCGACCGAAGCCGGATCACGGCTGACGGGACCTGGTATCAGTGCCTCTACGCCGATCGGGGCACCGATCTGCGCGACCCGCTGCGTTGGGGCGCCAGCGATGGGGCCCTGGAATCGCTGATCCGGGGGAGCTGGACCGAGCGGGCCGACCGGGGCGCCGAGCTTCGCCGAGCGACGCCGGAACGGGCGCCGCTCTACGAGCTGCAGCGGCTGCGGGACGATCCCCGCCGGGAAATGCACACGAGAGGAGGGTGAGCGGTTGGCGCTGCACGTGGCCCTGATCGAGCCCCAGATTCCTCCGAACACCGGGAACATCGCGCGGCTGTGTGCCGCCACCGACAGCAGCCTGCATCTCATCGGACAGTTAGGTTTTTCGCTGGCCGATCGGGATCTGCGCCGTGCGGGACTGGACTACTGGGAGCACGTGGATCTGTGGCATCATCCCGAGTGGCGCGCGTTCCGCGATGCCATCAGCCGGGATCGATGTCTGTACTTTTCCGCCAATGCCACCCGGTCCTACTGGGATGCTGCCGTTCAGCCCAACAGCTGCCTGGTGTTCGGCAATGAGACCCTGGGCCTCCCGGAACGGATTCTCGAGAAGCACCCGGAGCGCTGCTATCGGATTCCGATGAACGGGCCGGTGCGGAGCCTGAATCTCGCGACGGCCGTTGGTATAGTCCTGTACGAAGGTCTGCGGCAAATCCGCACCGTTGATTCCCCCGCGGAGCCCGAGGACCGGCGCAAGGAAGCCCATGAACGTTCCCGGAGTCGCCGTCGTTAGGCTGGTCTGCCTCCTCCTCGCCTGCCTGCTGCATCCTGCAGCGGCGGCGGCTCAGCAGCGCCTCATCCGGATCTACGATCAGCAGCAGGGGCTGGCGGTTCCCTTCGTCACCAGCCTGGCGCAGGACGCGGCCGGATTCCTCTGGATCGGGACCGTGGCGGGTCTGGTCCGCTACGACGGCAGCGACATGCGGTCCTGGGGCCGGGCCGAGTTGACGGGTGCCGTTCGGGAGCTGCAGGGGAAGGGACGTCTGGTGGTGGTGCGCGACGACCGGGACGCGGTGTATTCGGTGCGGCCCAACGGCCTGGTTCCTCTGCTCGGGCCCGACGGCCGGCCGGTCATCGGGGTCTCGGCCATGACGATCGATGAGGACGGAACACTCTGGGTACTCTGGCCCGACCGGATGGCCCGGCTCAGCATCTCGGGGCAGTGGCGCCGCGAATCCGCGCCGCCTCTGGATCCAGGCGATCGGCTGCAACTGCTGCGGACCGGTCGCGGCGTCTTGCTGGTGGGATCGCAGCGCCGGGTCTGGCGGCGGCGGGCCGATGGCCAGTTCGACCGGCTGTTCGACATCGAGCGGCCCACCGATCTGCTGATCCGCGGCCCGGACGATTTCGTCGTGGTGGGGTGGGTGGGCGAAAGCACCCTGCGCCTGATGCAACGCTATGCCGGCGCCACCGACGTGCTGCTCGAGCTGCGATCGCGGCGGCCTTTCTCGGTGGCGGAGCGGGGCGGCGCGCTCTGGGTGTCCTACGATCGCGGGGTCGCGATGCTGCGGCCGGGTGAGCCGCCCGAGATCATCGAGGCGGCTCGCGGGGTCACCGGCGGCGGGCCGCTGCTGGTGGATCGCGAAGGATCGGTCTGGCTGGGATCGCCCCACGGACTGATGCAGTTCCCTGAGCCGGAGACGGTGACCTGGAATGAAAGCAACGGGCTGCCGTCGACCTACGCGCAATTCGTTATCGTCGAACGGGGCGTGGTGTGGGTTTCCACCTCATCCGGGCTGAGCGGGGTGCCGGCCCGCCCAACCCCGGGACGGGCCTTCGAGGCTCAGGCCCAGATCTCGGGCCGGATCTGCCGGACTTCCGACGGCCGACTGGTGGCGACCGATACGCGGGGGCGATGGTACCAGCTTCAGGGAGAGAGTTGGGCCCGCGTCGGATGGCCCGACGGAGCGGTGGCGTCGGATTGCGCGGCGTCCGATGGGGGACCGACCTGGTTCGCGACCAGCCGTGGCCTCTACCGGCTCTCGCCCGGCGGCGCCGCGCCCGAGCGGGTGCAGACTTCCGATCAGCGGCTCAACGCCGTGCACACCGATTCGGCGGGGCGGATCTGGACCGGTGCCGGGGAGCGGGTCTGCCGGCGGGCCACCGCGGACGGCCGCAGGCTCAAGGACGAGGGATGGGCCTGCACCAACCTGGCCGGTGCGGGCGATATCCTCGACTTCATCACCGTGCCGGGCGGGCTGTGGGCCGCCACCCGCAACGGCGTATGGGTGTACCACGATGCCGGATGGCGCCCGGTCCAAAGCTCGTGGGAACTGCCTTCCCGGTTCATCAACGGGTTCGCCGAGTCACCGTCCGGGGGTGTCTGGGTGCTCTCGGCCGGGGCGGTCATCCGGGTGGTACCCGAACCGTTGACTCCGCAACGCTGGCGGGTGCTGGAGCGGTTGTCCACCTGGCAGGGAGTGCAGACGGAAGAGGGTAACGGGCTGGTCGAAAGCACCGATGGCACCGTCTGGCTGGTCAGCTCGGTGGGCCTCACCCGGGTGCCCATCGCGGCCCGGCGGATCCGGCGGGATCCGCCTCTGGTCGAGATCTCCAACGTGATGGTGAACGGGCTGGAGGTGCCGGTGGGCGAACCACACCGGTTGAGCGTGCCCGATGCGGTGGTGGAGCTTCGCTTCGCGGTCCTCACCTACCGCGACCGGAGCCGGCTCCAGACCCAGCTGCAGCTCACCCCCGAGAGTCCCTGGTCGCCACCCAGCACCGGTGTGCCCCAGTTCCGGCTCTCGCAGCTGGCGCCGGGAGGCTACGCGGCGGCGGTGCGCGCGTCGATCGATGGCGAGCGCTGGAGCCGACCCAGCGCCCCGGTCGCGTTCACGGTGCCCGCGCCCTGGTACCGGCGCCCCTCGCTGCTGCTGTTAGGCGCCCTGTTGCTGGCCGGGACCCTGCTGGTGGCGCACCGCACCCGCACCGCCGTGCTGCTGGGGCTGGAGCGGCAACGCACCGCCATCGCGATGGACCTGCACGATGAGCTGGGTGCCGGGCTGGGAAGCATCGGCATCCTGGCGGGTGTGGCCTCGCGGCCCGACGTGGCCGACGGCGAGCGGCGCGACTTCGCCCAGCGTATCGCGCTGACCGCGGGCGAGCTGGGCGGCAAGCTGACCGATATCGTGGGCGCGCTCCGCTCGGGGCGGGTGACGCTGGGCGTTCTGGCGGCCGATCTCGCGGAGCGGGCGGCGCGGCTGGTGCCGGGACCCCATCCCTCGCTCCACATGGACTATCCCCAGCAATGGCCGGAAGGTGAGCTCGATCCGGCCGTGCGGCACGATCTCCGGCTCATCGCGCTGGAGGCGGTGCATAACGCCGTGCGCCATGCCGACGCCAGGACCATCACCCTGGGGATTCAGCCGGCGGGCCGGCATTGGCGCATGTGGGTCAAGGACGACGGGATCGGCTTCGATCCCAATGGGGATGCGGCCCCCCGCGGCACCGGTTTGGGGCAGCGGGCCCTCAAACGGCGGGCCGAACGGATCCGGGCGTCGCTCAAAGTTGATTCAACCCCCGGCCGGGGTACCACCGTCGAAATTCTGTTCGAGCCTCATCGGCCTCGCATGATGATGTGACTGGACCCAGCTCTGTGTGCTGCGCAGAGTTATCCGGTCGTCACCCAAGCTGACTATGGAACTCACAATGACCATCCGGGTGTGCGCCATCGAGGATGATGCGCGTTACCGTGACAGCCTCGCGGCGTTGTTCACCCACGCGCCGGGCTTCACATGGGGCGGTGCCTATGCCCGTCCCGCCGACGCCCTCGAAGCTGCCGCCGTCAGTATCGCACGGGGCGAAACCCAGCCCTGGGACGTGGTCCTCATGGACCTCGATCTCCCCGGAATGCACGGCGTTGAGGTGACCCGTCGCCTGAAGGCGATGCTCCCCAACATTCAAATCGTGGTGCTCACGGTCTTTGAGGATGTGAACTCCATCGTCAACGCCATCTGCGCCGGCGCCGATGGTTACCTCCTCAAGCGCTCGTCGGCCCTGGAGCTGCTGCACCAGCTCGAGAGCATCGTGGCGGGTGGCGCTCCTCTCACGGCCGGCGTGGCCCGGACCATTCTGGACGTGGTTCGCACCGCCCCCCCGGTCCCACAGGGGCAGCGGGGAGAAGCACCCTCGCTCACCGACCGGGAAAAGGATGTGCTGCAGGGCCTGGTCAACGGCCGCTCCTACAAGCAGGTGGGAGATGAGCTGGGCGTGAGCCTGGATACCGTCCGGTCCCATATCCGGTCGATCTACCGCAAGCTCCAGGTCCACAGCGTGGCGGAGGCGGTCAGCCGGGCTTTGCGCGAGCGTCTGGTCTGACCCTGACCACATAGGCATGCGATAGCAGCGTTCGCTGGCGAGTCGTAGCATTGGAGCGCTGGATCCACCAGGTCTGACACGGAGGCAAGTGAATGCGGCTTTGCGTTCTGGCGTCCGTGATTGTGCTCTTGATCGCCGGGTGTGCCCAGTCGGCGCAGCTTCCGGTGGCCCCGGGAATCGTGGTTTCGGCCGCCGATACCGTTACCGCAACGGTCGAGGGTCCGCAGTTCGGCAGTCTGGATCGTTGAGCGAAGAGAAGGACCCGCAGACCGACAGGGGCCGCATCCGATGAGGATCGCGGCCCCACGCGTTTCCGGGCCGGCCGACTTGGCCTAACCTGCGCTCCGGACTACA
>DASWKS010000129.1:0-10454 GCA_036396495.1 Gemmatimonadales bacterium | reverse complement strand
ACGTCGCGGGCGAAGTCCACTTCGGTGGGACGGCTGGGGGTACCCAGCAGGTTGACGCGCCCGCCCGGCCGGGCCGCCGCGAAGGCCTGGGCATGTCCGGCCGGATGCCCGCTCATTTCACAGACCAGGTCGATTCCCAATCCGCCGGTCAGCTCCTTGATCCGGCCTACCACATCGTCGGTGGAGGGGTTGAGCGTCACGTGGGCCCCCATGGCGCGCGCCAGTTCCAACCGGCGCGGATTGAGATCGCTGGCGACTACCAGCGAAGCTCCAGCCGCCCGCGCCACACCGACCGCAAAGCAGCCGATCGGGCCGCATCCCAGGATGAAGACGGTGCTGCCCGGCACGTCGCCGCCTTCGAGCACGGTGTGGACCGCGTTGCCCACCGGGTCCATGATGGCCCCGATCTCGGGGGCAATCCCGTCGAGCGGCATGACGTTGCTGGCCGGCATGGCGATGTAGTCGGCGAAAGCGCCATCCCGGTCGACCCCGATGATCCGGGTGCGGACGCAGAGGTGGCCGTTCCCGGTGCGGCAGGGCAGGCAGTGGCCGCAGATGATGTGGCCTTCGGCGGTCACCAGATCGCCCGCTTTCAGCAACCCTTCCGCTACCGCTTCGGGCCCGAGCTTCTCGATGCGTCCGGCAAACTCGTGGCCGATGGTGAGGGGCGGCTTGAGCCGTCCCGCCGCCCAGGCATCCCATTCCCAGATGTGCAGATCGGTGCCGCAGACGCCGGCGTAGAGAACCCGGATCAGCACATCCTGGGAGCCGATCACGGGCATGGGAACGTCGCGGACCACCATGCCGGGGCCCGGAGCAGGCTTCACGAGTGCGCGCATTGAGGGCGGAATATAGAGGCGGGCGATGGGCCCGGTCAGCGGTCGGCCATCCGGCGCCGGCTTCCGGCTACGCTATGCGTCCAACCGCGACGCCTGACTCCATGCGGGTGGGATCGAACGGGAAGCCACTGTCGGGGTCGATCCGGAGACCGCAGTGCTCGGTCCAGTCTCTCCAGGCTTCCATCTCTCCCTCACGCTGGGCGTCGTCCAGGATCACGACCGCGCCCGGCGCCAATCGCCGGCCCACTTCATGGAGCGCGCCGCGGCGGCCTCCCTTGGTGAAGGCGGGCGGGCCATCGATCACCAGCAGCGTGATGGACTCGGGGAGCTCCTCCGGTGCCGCGGCGTACCAGGCGAACTCGCCGCGATCGACCAGCGGTGCCCGCACCACCCGCACGTGTCCGCAGCTCCAGCGAGACAGTTCGGACTCGACGATGTCGGCCCAGCGCGGGTCGTTCTCCAGCGACCAGACCGGGCGGCCCGACCCCTGGGTCATGAGGCCGAGCATCACGGTCGACACCCCGCTGCCGCATTCCAGGATGGGGCCGGTGGTTCGCCGGACCTGGGTGGCGATGACCCCGAGACAGGTGGTGCTGGCCGGCCAGCCACCGTTGTCCCAGCTTTCTCGCAGGCGGTTCAACTGGCTTCGATTGGGGACCTCATGATGCTTCAACCGTCGGATCGACCGGCAGGCCCGGTCGAGTTTGGACCGACGATAGGTCGCCCGGAAGGCCTGGCGCAGCCCGGCAGGAATCCAGGGCTTGACCACCCGGATCAGCCAGGGACGATCGTCCTCGGGCAGCGGCGTCACACGCCCACTCCGGTGCGGACCGGCTCGATGCGTACCGCGCTGATCTTGAACTCGGCGATCTTGGCGTAGGGATCGAGGGTCGGGTTGGTGAGCAGGTTGACCGCGGCCTCGCGGTAGTGCATCGGGATGAAGACCTGGCCGGGCGCCTGGCGCTCCGATACCCGCACCCCGATCGTCAGCGACCCGCGGCGGGAGGTTACCCGCACTGTATCGCCGTCCGAGACGCCCAGCAGAGCGGCGTCAGCGGCGTTCATCTCGACCACGGGCACCGGCTCGCGCGAATCGAGGCCGGTGGAGCGGCGGGTCATGGTTCCGGTGTGCCAATGGTACATCTGGCGGCCTGAGTTGAGCACGAAGGGGAACTCAGCGTCGGGCAGCTCGTTGGGCGGGAGATACTCGACCGGCACCAACCGGGCTTTACCGTCGGCGGTGGGAAACCGCTCGGCGAAGAGGAAGGGGGTGCCGGGCGAGTCGGGTGTCGGCACCGGGTACTGCAGGGCCCCTTCCCGCCGCAGCTTCTGATAGGAAACCCCCCGCCAGGTGGGCGTCACCCGGGCGATCTCGTCCATGACCTCGCCCGCGCTTCCGAATCTCGCCGGCAACCCCAGCCGGTTGGACAGGTCGATCAGAATGTCCAGATCGGCTCGGGCATCGCCGGGCGGCGGGAGGGCGATGTTGGCCAGCTGAATGTGACGGTCGGTATTGGCGTAGGTGCCCTCCTTCTCGGCGAACGAGGAACCGGGAAGGACCACGTCGGCCCAGCGGGCGGTTTCGGTGAGGAAGAGATCGTGCACCGCCAGGAACTCGAGTCGGCGGAACCATTCCTCCGCGTGGGCCACGTTGGGATCGGACAGCACCGGGTTTTCGCCCATGATATACATGCCGCGGACCGGGCTGCCCGCCTTGGCGATTTCCGTGACCATGAGCCCGTTCTCGATCGACAGGGACTCCGCCGGCACGCCCCAGACGGCGGCGTACTCGGCCCGATTGGCGGGATCGGTGACGGGACGATAATCGGTGTATGCGAAGGGGATCGCGCCCATGTCGCTGGCGCCCTGGACGTTGTTCTGCCCTCGGATCGGGATCATCGCCGCGCCCCAGCGACCGATCATGCCGCAGCAGAGCAGCAGGTTCAGCAGGCTGGTGACGATATCGGTACCGGTGGCGTGCTGGGTGAGTCCCATCGCCCAGAGGGTCGAGGTACGGGGACCCTTGGCGTACCACTCGGCGGCCCGGGCGATCAGGTCGCGCGGGATCCCCGTGATCTTCTCGCCCAGCACCAGGGTGTAGGGCTCGACCGCCTGGCGGATCTTCTCGAAGTCGTGGGTCCGGCCGGCGACGAACTCCCGGTTCTCCAACCCGTTGGCCAGGATGTGGTGCAGCATGGCGTTGTAGAGCGCTACGTCGGTGCCGGGGAGCATCTGCAGGTGCAGGTCAGCCAATGACGCCAGCTCGGTCCGCCGCACGTCAGCCACGACCAGTCGGGCCCCCCGGGCGTGGGCTCGCTTGATCAGGGCCCCGAATACCGGGTGCGATTCGGTGGTGTTGGCCCCGGCGATGAAGATGACGTCGCAAGCCTCCTCGATCTCGCGCATCGACCCCGACGCGGCCGCGGTGGACAGGGCCCGGTTCATCGCCGCCACCGAGGTGGAGTGGCAGAGCCGGGTGCAGTGGTCCACGTTGTTGGTCTGGAAAGCCCCCCGCACCATCCGCATGAACAGATAGTTCTCCTCGTTGCTGCACTTGGCGGAGGAGAAGCCCGCCAACGAGCTGGGGCCGTAGGTCTCGCGCAAGCGGAGCAGTTCCTGCGCGGTCAGGGAGAGCGCCTCCTCCCAGGTCGCTTCCCGGAATGGCTGGTACCATTCCGCCGGTGTCGCCACCTGGTCGCGGATATCACGCTCGTCGCCGCCCAGGGCCAGGCCGGTGAGCGGTGGTTTGCCGACCTGTCGCACCGGCGGGCGGGGCTTAGGTCCCTTGGCGTTCTCGGCCACTGTGGGCCAGGTCCCTTCGCGGTGCCGCGGTTTTTCTCCGGTCCAGTCCCACCGGCCGTCGGATCGCCGGATCCAGCCGCGCCGGATCAGGGGCTTCATCAGCCGGTCACGATGCTGGGCGAAATCGTAGCCGAAGCGACCTTTGACGCAGGTGGATCCCTGGTTGGGGGTACGCTCTTCGATCCAGGGAGACGTCACCCGGACCAGTCGGTCATTCTTGGTGTGCAGATCGATCTGGCAGCCAACCCCGCAGTAGGGGCACACTGAACGCACCGGCCGATCGGTCGTCGCCACCGCCGCGGCACCGAAGCGGAGCCGGGGAATCACCTCGAAAATGGCGTTGGTGGGACAGACCCGAACGCACTCGCCGCACCAGGTGCAGCCGGCGTGATCGGGGTCCCCGTCCCCGCCCACGATGATCTCGGCATGCTCGCCCCGATCGCCCACGTCCAGCACCCCCACCTGCTGGATCTCGTCGCAGGCCCGGACGCACCGGGTGCAGAGAATGCAGAGCGACATGTCGTGCTGAATCATGACGTCGCCGGGCCGCTCGTCCCCGGTGCGGAGGCCGAGCTCGGCGCGCTTCCCGATCGGGACGTCGTAGTCCACCACGTAACGTTCGAATTCGTTCCGGGGCTGGGCCCGTCCGCCGTTGCCCAGATGCTCGGCCGGATACCGCTCGAGCAGCATCTGGAGCACGCTGCGCCGATTGCTCACCGCGTCGTCCGATTCGGTTTCGACGATCATGCCATCTGTTGCTTTGGTGCCACACGCCGCGAGGAGCTTGGACTGGCCCTCCACCGAGACCAGACAGATGCGACAGCTGCCTACGATCGACAGCTTGGGATACCAGCACAGCGTGGGGATTCCCACGCCGCTCGCCCGGGCAACGTCGAGGATGGTAGCGCCAGCCTCGAATTCGACCGTGCGGCCGTTCAGCGTCAGGCGGGGCATGCTTCGACGATAGACATAGCCGGCAGCAGCGGCAAGTGACTACATGGTCGAAGGCGGTCGAAGGACCGCTTCGACTGTCTTCGACGGGGTGAGGAGTGGAGGGCGGAAATGCACAGGGCCGGCAGCAGGCCGGCCCTTCTTGCATTCCAGCGCGCCTTCTCTTCGGTCGCGCCGGTCCCTGCAGCCTACTTACTTCTTCTTGGCCGCTTTCTTCTTGCCGGCCTTCTTCGCTTTGCGCTTCGCCATACACAGACCTCCTGTTGGGTTGGACTGACCGACGATCCGTGTGATCGCCGGGTGCAGAAGGCGTAACTTGAAGTATTCACGCGATCTGCTGCACTACAATGTTTGAAATATCGCGCAATCGCGCAATACCCTACATGACAGAAAAGCGGTCGAAGGCGGTCTTCGACTGCTTCGACTCCTTCGACTCCTTCGACTCCTTCGACCCCAATGTGATGTCGGTCACGAAAAAAAAGGGCCGAGGTGACTCGGCCCGGGAGGATCACGCTGCCCGTTCGTCGGCTCGCCGGCGCACCGCTCCGGTCTCCACCGGTACCCGCTCGTGCCAATGCACGACGTCGGTTTCTTCGTCTTCGGTCCACATGTACGCCCAGAAGGCCGCCCGCTCCGGCACGAACGATCCGTGCTGAATGACGATACCCCGGGCCAGCCGCTTCTCCGCCTGCAGAGCCGCTCGCATCTCCATCTCCAATTGCGGTAGAATGTCGCGGGGTACTCCTAGACGGCACGTCGTGGGCCCCGGCTTCTATACGACGAATGGCGCGGGCCGGATGCCACACAACTGCGGTCGAAGGCGGTCGAAGGCGGTCGAAGGGGGTCGAAGGCGGTCGAAGCGGTCGAAGCGGTCGAAGCAGTCGAAGGCAGTCGAGGGGAGTCGAGGGGAGTCGAATGGAAGGACCGGCCTGGCCCGACCCCTTCGACCCGCTTCGACTGCTTCGACCACTTTCGACTGCTTCGACCGCCTTCGACCGCAGTTCACGGTCGGACCATGATGACCCCACGGGTCTTCGCCGCCTTCCCGCGCCGAGCGGGGGTGAGCTTTTCCCGGTCCCAGTCTGGGTAGTGCGCCAGGTAGCCTTCCGGGGCGGCCCGGCCCTCACCCGGGACGATCACGTTCACTCCGCCGGGTCGGGTGAGGTTCTTGAGCTCCAGCAGGAGGGCGGCGCGGTTGGCGTGGGTGAGGCCGGACAGCGTCGAGGCATCCACGATCCCCAGGTCCAGTTCGCGGGTGAAGGGGGGCAGCCACTCGCCCAGAGATGCCACGTACGCCATGAACTGACCCGCCAGCGACTCCCCGGCGATGCGGGTCTCCATCTGCTCCACCACCCCCAGGTCCGCGTCCACGAACGTGACCTCGGCCTGGTGCGCCGCCAGCAGGCACGCCTCGGCCTGGGCGCCGCCGCCAACGACCAGCACGTTGTCCATGGCTTCGATGCGAGGCAGCAGAAAAGCCACCGCGCCGGCGGGGTCGAGTCCCCAGTGAATCGGCTGCCGCTGCGCCTCCCGCAGGGCCCGATACTGCTTACGCCACTTGTTGTAGGAGGGAAGCCGGAGCCGCTTCTGGATCAGCCGGTCGACCGTCTCCAGCATGAGGATCTCGGTCAGAAGGAACTGGCCCGCGGTCCCGGTGTGCAGCTCACGGGCCGCTTCATCGCCCAGCGTCAGCAGCTCGTCGCGGGCCAGCGAATTCTTGAACCCTTCGATGCGTTGGAGGAGATACTCCTGATACTGCTGCTTGAGGGAAGGCAGCGGTCGGGCCGGGCGGCGTTGCTCAGTCAGCTGTTGCAGACTCAGCAAAGCCCACTCCGGTCGAATCGTTTGACAGAGGCTGGGGCGGTGAGGACCGTCACAGTTCTAAATTAGGAAATGACATGGTATTGCGAAAGGCGGAAACCGCATGCAGAGTGCATTCTGACTCATTCCGCTCTCAACACCGCCCCCTTCAAGTACCCGGTCTCGGGGACAGTCAGCACCTCGGGATGATCCTCCCCTTGCGCCAGCCATTCCACCAGCACCATCCGTCGGCCGCTGTCGGACGCCGCGCTCGCCAGCATCTCCTCGAAGTCGGGCCGTCGCACGTGAAATGAGCACGAGGCGGTGATGAGAAACCCGCCCGGTGCGAGCAGCCGCATGGCGCGGCGGTTGAGCTCGTGGTATCCCCGCAGTGCCGCGGGTACGGTCTCGCGCGACTTGGCGAAGGCCGGAGGATCGACTACGACGGTATCGAACCGATCGCGGGCCCGGTCGAGCTGGCGCAGGACCTCGAAGGCGTCCCCAACCTGCCATTCGATATTGGCCTGACCGTTGAGCTCCGCGTTGTTCCGTCCGCGGCTGATCGCCGCTTCGCTCACATCCAGCGCCAGCACCGAGGTGGCCCGGGTAGCCAGGTGGAGCGCGAACGACCCGTGATAGGCGAAACAGTCGAGCGCCCGCCCGCCCGGGCGGGTCAGCTGCGCTGCCCGGATGCGGTTGGGTCGCTGATCCAGGAAGGCTCCGGTCTTCTGTCCGGTCCAGGGTGCCGCCTGGTATCGGACCAGCCCTTCGCGGATCAGAATCAGCTCGGGGACCGTGCCCGCGGCCACGACCACTTCTTCGGGCAGACGTTCGTGGCGGCGGACCGGGGCGTCGTGGCGGAGCAGGATCCCTTCGGGAGCCAGCGCGTGCTGGATGGCGTCGAGTACCCAGGCCCGGAGTGTCTCCAGCCCGGCGGAGAGCAGTTGTACCACCACCCAGCGATCGTAGCGATCCACGATCAACGAGGGCAGGCCGTCTCCCTCGGCATGCACCACCCGGTACGCGGTCGCATCGATGCCGGCCCGCCGAGCCAGCGCCGCCGCGATCCTCTCTCGCCACCACCCTGCGTCGACCGCCCGCGAGCTCTGCTCCAGCAGGCGCAGGGAAATCTCCGAGGCGGGCGAATACAGCGCTTGCCCCAGGAACTTCCCGCGCGGGTCAAGGACCGGCACTACACCGGGTTGGGGCAGCGCGTCCAGGGTGTCGGACCGGTAGATCCAGGGATGGCCCGAAGCCCAGCGTGCCGCGCCCCGCCGGGTGACCCGGATCGCCGACGGTATATTCTGCTCGCTCATGTACCCCAATGTAGTGGCCGCGATCCGGCTCATGCTGGTGACCGACGATGCTTTGCTCGCCGGTCGTGATCTGGTGGACGTTTGTCGCGCGGCCGTGCGGGGTGGCGTGACCTCGGTGGAGCTGCGGTTGAAGCGTCTCCCGGCGGCCGAGCTGGCCGAGGCAGCCCGGTCGCTGATCGCCGCGCTGGAGATTCCGGTCGTCATCAATGATCGCGCCGACGTGGCGCTCGCGGTGGGAGCGGCTGGGGTGCATCTCGGTCCGGAGGACATCCCGGTGCAGCTGGTCCGGCGCATCGCCCCGGTGGGTTTTCTGATCGGTGCGTCGGTGGGAGTGGCCGGAGAAACGGCGAACGGGCTGGGGGCGGACTATTGGGGGGTGGGCCCCTGGCGCGACACCTCGACCAAGAGCGATGCCGGGGTCGCGCTCGGGCCCGATGGCTTTCGCCGCTTCGTGAGGCTGGCGGAAGGGAAGCCCTGCATCGCGATCGGTGGGGTCAGGCCGGCGGATGTCGCGACGGTGCGGGAGGCGGGAGGAGCAGGAGTGGCGGTGGTGTCCGGGATTCTGGCCGCTCCGGATGCCGAGGCGGCGGCTCGACAATACGCCCTGCAGTTTCCACTCAGCGGCGACTAGGGCGACTCACAGCAGTACCGGCTCGGTCGCCGCCTGGACCTCATCCCGCGTGGTGCCGTTCAGCAGCTCGGCCAGCTTGAGTCCGGCCGGGGTCACGTCCAGGACAGCCAGCTCGGTGATGATGCGGTGCACGCAGCGGGAGCCGGTGAGCGGCAGGCTGCACCGATTCAGGATCTTGGGTTCCCCTTCCCGGGTCCGGTGTTCCATGATCACCACCACCCGCCGGGCGCCGGCGACCAGATCCATGGCGCCGCCCATTCCCTTGACCATTCGTCCCGGCACCATCCAGTTGGCCAGATCGCCTTCGGCGGACACCTGCAGCGCGCCCAGGATGCTCAACGCGATGTGTCCGCCCCGGATCATGGCGAACGAGTCGGCGCTGGAGAAATACGAGGTGCCCGGCAGCTCAGTCACGGTTTCCTTCCCGGCATTGATCAGATCGGGGTCCTCCTGGCCTTCCAGCGGGTAGGGGCCCACCCCCAGCATGCCGTTCTCCGATTGCAGGATCACGGGCACGCCCTCGGGAACGTGGTTGGCCACCATGGTGGGCATCCCGATTCCCAGGTTGACGTAGTACCCGGTCTCGGGCGTGAGGGACAGCAACTCCCGGGCGGCCCGCCGAACGATCCGCTCGCGCAGGTCGGTCACCGTTTCCTCACGGTGCGGCGTTCGACGTGCTTGCCGGTCTGGCGGCAGACGACCACCCGTTGTACGAAGATCCCGGGGGTGTGGATCAGGTCACCGTCCAGCCCGCCCGGCTCGACCAGATGCTCCACCTGGGCCACCGTAATCCTTCCGGCCATGGCCATCATGGGGTTGAAGTTTCGGGCGGTCTTGCGGTACACCAGGTTGCCGTGGCGGTCGCCCTTCCAGGCGTGAATCAGCGCGAAGTCCCCGGTCAATCCCCGCTCCATGACGTAGGAGCGGCCGTCGAACTCCCGCACCTCCTTGCCTTCGGCCACCACTGTGCCCACCCCGGTCGGCGTGAAGAACGCGGGGATGCCGGCGCCGCCGGCCCGAATGCGCTCCGCCAGGGTCCCCTGCGGATTCAGCTCCACTTCCAGCTTGTGGGACAGCATCTGCGCCTCGAACACCGCGTTCTCGCCCACGTAGCTCGAGATCATCTTTCGGACCTGGCCGTTCTTGAGCAGGTGCACCAGACCGTGTTCGGTGGTGCCGGCGTTATTGCTGATGAACGTGAGGTTGCGCGGCCCCAGGTCACGCAGGGCGAAGATCAGCTCCTCGGGGACGCCGGAGAGTCCGAACCCGCCGCAGAAGAGGGTCATGCCGTCGCTAACGTCCTGGAGCGCGGTCTTGGCGTCGGGGTAGACCTTGTCGAGCATGTTTTGGTCGAAGGCGGTCGAAGGCGGTCGAAGACGGTCGAAGATAGTCGAAGGGGGTCGAGGCTGACGCCGTTACGGGCTTCGACCGCCTTCGACCGGCTTCGACTGTCTTCGACTGTTAGCCACGGCCCTCAAGTGCTCCGTGTAATTGCGCGAGAAGACGTGCCGTCCGTCGGGCCCGGCCACGAAATAGAGAAATGGGACCTGGGCCGGCTGCACTACCGCGAGTATGCTGCCCCGGCTGGGTGCTCCAACCGGCCCCGGCGGAAGGCCACGCACCAGGTAGGTGTTGTAGGGCGATTTGATTCGGTAGTCGGCGTAGACCAGGCGTTGCTTCCGGAGGCCGGTGCTCAGCTGGATGGCGTATTGCACGGTCGGGTCGGCCTGGAGCGCCATTCCGATCCGGAGCCGGTTGAGATACACCCCCGCGATGATGGGGCGTTCCCCGTCGACCCGGGCCTCGCCCTCCACGATCGAGGCGAGGGTGATCGCTTCGTGCCGGCTCATACGGCGCTCCGCCAGCCGCCCGTCCCAGGCCGGGTCCCACCCCGCCCGAAACTGATCCAGCATGAGGAGCACCAGCTCTCGCGCGGTCGAATGGGCCGGCACCAGGTAGGTATCGGGGGCGAGGTACCCTTCGGCCGACGGGGCGGAAATGCCGTGCTCCCGGAGCAGCACCGAGTCCTTCATCGCGGCCAGCACCGAATCCCGCGGGATCCCGAGCGCCGTGGCGCTGTAGTCGGCGATGTCGAGGATGGTCCGCCCCTCCGGC
>DASWKS010000128.1:0-2480 GCA_036396495.1 Gemmatimonadales bacterium | reverse complement strand
ATCCTCGCGGGTGATGAACCGTCCGGCGTAAGAACCTCGCGACCGGCGCCAGAAGTCTTCCAGCCGGCGCGACTTGAAGCCGCTCCGTTCGACCACCTTGACCTCGGGCAAGGTCACCGGCAGCGGTTCCATGGTGAAGTCCACCACCTGGTTCTCGCCCTTGGCGACTCGAACCGAACGCCGCACCGGGGCGTAGCCGATCTTCCGGGCCATGACCCACAGGGCGCCCGATGGAGCCTGAGCAATCCGGAATTGTCCCTGCGGATTGGAAGTGGCGGGTTGTTCGGCGCGCCCCGCGAAGATTTCCGCGCCAGCGATGGGCTGGCCCTGAGCGTCCCGTACCACGCCGCTGATGGTGGCCGGTTGATCCTGCGCCGTCAGGGGTCCCGCCAGCACCGCCAGAATGGCGCTTGTGAAGCCGAGCGCTAACCGCATTGGTCCTCCTCCAGAGACGGGGTGTCACATGCGGCGGACATTTGGGCCGTCAGGGCACCCTGCATCGCCTCCTGCACTTCAATAGCGCAATTCCTATGCAGTCTCACGACCCCCCGGGCAGAATGGGTAACCCCGGCGGAGGGGTCGCCAGCAAGCCGGCGCCGTAGCGACACTCCTCGCGTCCTTCACGCGGGGTGCGGGCGCAGGCCTTCTCGCGGTTGGGAGCATCCCCATGCAGCACCGCGATCTGCTCTCCCACCGCGACGTAACATTGCCGTTTGTCCTTGCCGGGGGGAACCGCGCGGCAGAACGCGATCCCGTCGTTCGGGTCGGCGGTCACATCGATGAAGTTCTTGACCGCGCCGATGAAGCACCACGGCCGGTAATCCGGATGCCCGCTGACGCAGAGCCGGATCGTCTGGCGGGTATTCTGCACCGTCATGCCGCTCGCCATGGTCCCCATGCTGAGATAGCAGAACTGGCGGACTCCGTTAGGCGCCTTGTCACACTCGGCGCCGGCGCGGTCGAAATCGTAGCCCTGCCGCTGCAGGATCATCCCGCCCTGCAGCATGTAGCAGGCGCTCCAGTAGCGCGCGGCCACGATGCTGCAAGGGTAGAGTGCATCGGCCGAGTCCCGCATCTTGAAGGTGATGGCGGCGGGATCGAGGTGCTCCGAGTGCCCGGAATGGTCCGCTTCCCCGCCCTGGTCCGCCAGCACCCGGGCCGAGGCGTGGTGCCCGTTCGGCATCGAGGCTACCGCGTTCTCCATGAAGGCGCCGCCGTAGCAGCTCTGCCGATCCCAGCCGGTCGTGAGCCAGTCGCAGCCCTGGAGGGCCCGCAGCAGATCCCAGTTCCAGATCATCTCCAGGCCGTGCCCGATGCCGTGCACGCACTGGAAGCGGAGCCAGCGGTTCTGGTTGGAGCCTTCCACCTGGTCGCAGAGACCCGCGACTTCAGTGGAATCCACCCCGCCGTCGCTGGTGAGGTACGCCTGGATTACCCCGTGGTAGCAGCCCGATTGAAACAGCCCGTTGCAGCTGGCGAAGACCGTCGCGACATCGCGTCCCGGGGTCCAGGCCTTGATGCCGATGACGTGGGTATAGACGTGCCCGTCGGCCTTGACCCTGCCGTCCCTGTCCGCCAGGGCGTCCAGCGCGCCCAGCGCGAGCGTCACCCGCCCGCTGTCGGACAGGGCCACGAAATAATCCTCATAGCAGCTCTGGCGGTCTACCCCGTCCAGACGGCGGCACTGGGCCAGCGCCAGGTCGGCCAGGGCCACCGTGTCCCCCGCCTCGGCCAACCGGCTCATCCGTTCCGGCAACGGCCCGGCCGTATTGGCCTCCCGGGGTCCGCACCCGGAAAGAACCAGCCCGATTGTGAGCAGTGGCGAGAGCCGTTTCCGCAAGTCCATGCAGGTAATTTAGTGCCCGTCCGCCCGTCCGCCCGCCCGTCCGTCAGTCCGTCAGTCCGCCCGCCCGCCCGTCGGTCAGTCGGTCAGTCATTCGGTCGGTCGGTCCGTCTGGTCCACCGGGTGCTGTCCCGGTGTTCGACCTTCGCCATCATGCGCTCGAACGAGGCATCGAGATCGATGGCCTCGCGGTTGGCCATGCAGATGAGCACGAAGATGATGTCCGCCATCTCCATTCCCAGATCTCCTTCGGGCTCGTCCTTCTTCTTGGTCTTCTGGCCGAAGCGATGATTGACCTCACGGGCCAGCTCGCCGACCTCCTCGGTCAGACGGGCCAGATTGGTCAGGGGATGGAAATACCCTTCCTCGAACTGGGAAACCCAGGAATGGACCCGGGCTTGATACTGGGCGAGCGGCATGGTCTCTGGGCAGGAGGGGAGTTGGGTGCGAAGGGTAGCCGACGCGCCGCGGCCCCGCTACTCGAAGGAACGGCCTTGCTTCAGTTGGCCAGGTAATTCACCGTTACCCGCTTCCGCGCGGGGCTCTGAGGTTCCAGGGTGATCCACACCAGGCCGGTTCGGCTGGTCTTACGCCGGCTGGTTTCCGCCTGCAGTACCTGGCGAAGCGAGGCGACGGC
>DASWKS010000127.1:0-9803 GCA_036396495.1 Gemmatimonadales bacterium | reverse complement strand
TTGTTCTTCCCGGGATCGGATAGCCACGCCCGGCTTCGGTTCTATGACCGGCACTTAGCCCAGGACGGCACTGTGATCGCGGGCCGGCTCGGCGTCGAACCGGAGAGCTCGCGAGAGGCTGGCCTGCCGGGCGTGGCGGTGACGTTGCTGCCGGTGCTCGACCCGCCCCGGGTCTCGCCCTGGTCTCGAGTGTTTCGGTCCGGTGAGGGCTGGCAGCCTCCCAACGGCTACGGATGGTCCGATGTCACCGGATCCCGGAGCCGGAGCTGTCGAGTAGTGCTCAATCTCGAACAACGTCCGGTTCGGGAGAACCGGATCGTTCTGGACCAGGCGGTGGATTGCTTCGGGATCCCGCGCCCGTGTCTGCACTTGACCTGGAGCGCCGCAGAGCAACAGGAGCTGGACCGACTGCGTCACTCACTGCAAGGGTGGTTTCAAGCAGCCGGGTTGGGGCGGCTCGAGTTCGAGGCTGGGACGCCGCCGGATCTCAACGCGCACCATCACGCCGGGACCACCCGCATGCATGAGGATCCCGGCGGCGGCGTGGTGGATCCGGATCTGAGAGTACATGGACTGGAGAACCTGTTTGTCACCGGGGGGTCGGTGTTCCCGAGGGCGGGATGGGCCAATCCCATGCTGACGGTGGTGGCGCTGTCGCTGCGCCTGGCCGACCACTTGTCGGGAGTGTTGGACGGCTAGTTGGGCGCGCGTCCCCCCGTGGCCTTGAGCGCGCGATCCCCACTCTGGCCCCTGGCGCTTGTTACAATTGATCTGCAGGGTATAGTCATTCGGACTCCAAGGATCTCAAACATGCATCGATGGCTCACGGCCTGGTTCGTGGTCTGTGTTGGATCTACCCCGGCTGCGGCTCAGCCAAAGGTCATCGTCGAGATTCGCGCCTCGATACCGGCCGAGGGCGGGCGCCGCTTGCCTGTGATCGGACGGTTCTGGCTGGTTTGGGCCCGCGACTCCGTGCCCATCATCACAAACGCCCAGGGGGTAGGGAGGGCGGAAGCCTCGGCTGGCAGCTACCGGGTCCGATCGTACCAGGGGGTTGGAGTCGGTGCCTTGAAGTACTACTGGGATGTTCCCGTGGGGCTCACCCGTGGGATGCTCCTCGAGCTGAGCGAACGGAACGCCCAGCCCACGCCTGCCACCGGGCCGGTTTCGGCTATCCTCCCGGAAGAAGGGCCGGCGACCAGCATCGCCGCGCCGGCGCTGCCGGACCACGCACCCGCTTCAATCCAAGCCACTCTGGCCGCCCCTCCTCCGCCGTTCCGCCAGCCGGGTGATCCGGGCTACAAAGACCCCAATGTCGGGACCCTGTTCGGCGTCCTGGTGCCCGGCGGTGGGCACCTCTACGCGGGGGAGGTCGGTAAGGGCCTCGGCATTCTGGCGGTTGGCGGTCTCGGTGCTTCCTTGCTGATCAGTCAGCTTTCCTGTGGTGGCTCCGAGGCGTGCGATGGCCCCATGATCGGGTTCGGGGCCCTGCTGTACCTCGGCGGGGCGATCTACTCGATTGTCGACGCGGCGCCGGCCGCCCGTCGCGCCAACCAGCTGGTGCCCGAGTTTGCTGTGCGTTTCTTGCCTCAGGGGCGGCTCGGCGTTGGGCTCGAGGTTCCCCTTCCATAACGGAGGACGGTTTCGAGAATCATCGCTGGAGCGCCTCCGCGCGCAGCTCGAGGATTCTCAGCCCGGCATTGAACGTGACGAGCGCCACGCGTCGAGGTCTGAACTCGAACGTGGTGTCCATCACCAGGCTGGGCGGGATGGCCGCGCGCTCCCTCCGCGCCCGCTCCGTGGCCTCCCGCTGGGACCGCCCGGCATAGAGACCGGTGTCGGCTTCGAGAGCCGCCGCCTCAGCCGGGGCCGCCGGATTGGTATCGACTTTCTCCTGGCGCGTCAGCGTCACCCGGATCCGATGCTGGCCGGGTGGGACGGAATAATCCCTTAGCAGGTAGAGGGGGCGATCATGCCGTAGCCCCGCCCCGTGGATCACCGACTCATCAACGGCACGGTCATCCACCTCCACCCGCAAGGCATAGGTCGCGAACCCTCCCACACATTCCACCCGCTGGCGCATGTGCTCTCCTCGCCGGGCCTGAGCCTCGGTGGAAAGCTGACGGCACACCTCGATGCGCTCGGGACGGGCGCTCCAGGACAGGCGCAGCCGGGCCGCATCCTGCGGGTGATACGCCAGCGGCACAGCGGATGCGTACGCCAGGAGTGACAGCGCCGCGGCGGTGGCAGCGCCTGCGGTAAGGATCCGGACCGGGTTCACTTGGTGGCCTCCTCCAGGGGAACCGGGTCGCACAGGTCGTTGATGTCAGTGTCCCATTCGGGTTGGGGCGGCGCGAGCGCAGCGAGCTCGCGGGTGAACTGCTCAAACGCGGCCACTGTTCCGGCCAGATCTCCCGGCGCGAGGGTCGCGGTGCGCACCCGTCGGCGGTCCACCCGGGGCTGCAGCTCCGCCTCCCGGTCATTGAAGAGCCGCTCGTGGAGCCACTTGGGTCCCTCGCGGCCAAGGCAATCGCGGGGCGGGCACCCGCACACGACGACGCCCGGCGCCCCAGACCGGATGAAGAGCTCGACGACCGAGGAATGCAGGTTGCCGACGCACGGTACCAGGTGAACATGGGCCCCGAGGACCCGCAACGCCGAATGGTGTGCTGCCGGTGCCTGGGCGCAGCAGACTGCGACGGTGGGAACCGTACCAGCTGCAGCAAGGGCAGGGAGGGTGATGTCCCGCAGCATTGCCAGTTGATCCCGGCCGCTTCGGCCGGGAGGGCCCACGCCCATCGGAGCACATGATCCGGCGCAGATGCCGCAACTCACGCAGCGCGACGGGTTCACCCGCGCGACGAAGGTAGTGCGGTCATCGTCTCGCGGCACCATGGTGATTGCTTCCCAGGGACAATCTTGGGGACACTGGTTGCACCCGGTGCAAAGCCGGGTGTCGACGGCACTGGGTGCCCAGCCTGCCTCTCGGCGGCGGCGGGTAAGCCAGGGCACCATGAGAGGAAGCAGGATCGGTGCGAGAATAACGCTCCAGGCGGCCGACGGTGGTAACCCCTCCACCAGGGGGAGCCACCATGCCACCACGAAATCGGTGGGAGTCGATGGGGCGAGGCGCAACGGATCCGCTGCCGGACCGAGCGAGGCCGGGAGCAGGACGGAGGCAATCGTCAGCCCGCCAATGATTCCCCACATCAAGCGCCTGGGCGGCAGCAACACTGGCCGCGCCAGACGGGAGACGTGGAGCCAAAGCCCAGCACCCATGAGGAGCGGGAGTGCGATGTGTACGAAGAGGTTGACGAAGAAAAATGCGCTCGGCACCGGACCGTCGCCCGCGAAGATCCGGCTGAGCGGCTCGGAGAAGATCGGCAGGACGTCGAGGAGCCGGCCTCCCTCGAGCGCGAGCCGCTCGCCGAAGCTGTCCCACGCCATGACGAATCCGGTCCAGGCGCAGACCAGACCGGCGCCGAAGAGGAACAGGCCGGACATCCACGCCAGCGTCCGGGGTCCCCAACTCCGGCCCTGGACCAGCATCCGGACGGCGTGGAGTGCCGCCGCGATCACGAACAGGTCCGAGGCATACCGGTGGAGGGTCCGCATCCAGCTGCCGAGCCATGGGTCGGCGGCAAGACGTGCCACCGAGGCGGCGGGGGAACCCAGGCGATAGAAGAAGACCAGGTAGAGCCCGGTGCCGAGCAGAACGAGCAGCATGGCGACGGCCACGGTCCCGGTCTGATGGAGCGGGTTCCGCGCCGATCCGTAGAGCTTGGTGAACCCGGCGTCGAGGCCGGTAAGGAGGCGGCGGAAAAGAGGCATGTTGACCTTGGCCACAGTTTATCATATCATCATGAGGTTAGCAACATTCTGACACATGGTCACCGCCAATGTGGCTCAACAGCACCGCTCAGACCGCGCTCCGCGCTGTGTTGCACATCGCCGAACATGCTGGCGAGGGGTCCGTGCGAGTGGACGACATCGCCACATCCCTCCGGACCCCGCGCAACTACCTCTCCAAGACGTTGCACGCCCTGGCCCGAGCCGGGGTTCTGCGCTCGGCCCGGGGGCCCAAGGGAGGATTCCAGCTGGCCGATCCTCCCGGCCGCCTTGTCTTGTCTCGTGTGATCGGCCCCTTCACGCCCGCCGGTGAACGGCGATGTCTGGTGGGCCGGGCGGACTGCGGTGACGCACATCCCTGTCTGGCGCATCACCGCTGGTCCCGCGTTGCGCGCGGTGTCGAGGACTTCTTCGGCGAGACGACGGTGGCCGATTTGTTGGCGCAGCCCTCCCGAACCCGGGCCCTCTGAACCGATCCCGTTCGACCATCGAAAGGAGGATCTACCATGCCGCCCGTGCCCGATTCCCCCCGAGAGTCGCAGGAGCGTCCGCCCCTTGGGCAGAGGCTCTACGACAATGTCTTTCTGCTACTCGCCCTCGGCCTGCTGATCATGTTCGTGGTCTACACCGGTTGGGGCGTGTGGGAAATCGTCTCGATGCCGATGGCCACCCTTCCATAATGAGGTCGTGATGCTGACCAAGGTTCATACCGGCCTCGACCCAGTGCCGGGCATCTGGTGGAGGCCGGCCCACAAGGCGGAGAAGGTCTGGGTCGCCATCGCCTTCGGCTGGTGCTTGGTGCTGTTCGCGATGATGCCGTTGTGGCACTATCGCGGCGGGCAGAACCCGTCGGGCGTTCGGCGGCGGGTGGAACCCAAGGCCTTCTACGCCCGCACAGTGGCCTTCACTAATCAATACAAGGTCGGCGAAGACCAGGGGATACCGATCGTCCAGCCGCCTCCGGGTGCCGACGTCTATTTGGTCGGCCTCACCTTCCAGTGGTATCCGATCCTCAAGCTGGAGCGCGGCAAAGAGTACATGCTGCACCTGTCGTCGCTTGACGTGAATCACGGGTTCTCGCTCTTCCCGTTGAGCATCAACTTTCAGGTGGTGCCGGGCTACGACTACGGACTGCGGGTGACCCCGACGGCGTCGGGTGACTTCCGCATCATCTGCAACGAATTCTGCGGTATCGGCCACCACACCATGGTCGGCCGGGTGATCGTGGTCGATGCAACCGGGCAGCCGGTGGCCGACAATGCGAACGCCCGGGTCGGTTCCGGAGGTGCCCGATGACCGCGCCCTCGACGGCCGCCTTCCGGATCTGTCCAACGACCGGCCGGACGATCCACCTGCAGGCCGAGCGACTGGTCAAAGCGAATGCGGTGGTGGCGGTCGTGGCCCTGCTGGTCGGCGCCATCGCCGCCCTCATGCTGGTGCTGACGCGCTGGCAGGCCGTGCATCTCCTTCCGGCGGTGTGGTACTATCGGCTGCTCGGTGTCCACGGCATGAACATGCTGATCTTTTTCATCATCTACTTTGAAATGGCGGTGCTCTGGTTCGCCGCCACTGTCCTGCTCAACGCTCGGCCGGCGGCGCCGAAGCTCGGGTGGTTCAATTTCGGCCTGATGGTGATGGGGACACTGCTGGTCCAGTGGGCCCAATGGAGCGGGCGGGCGGACGTGTTGTTCACGTCGTATCCTCCGCTCAAGGCTCACCCGCTGTTCTATCTTGGAATCATCTTTTTTGCGGTGGGGGCACTGCTGGTGGTCTGCCAGTTCTTCGCCACCCTGGTGATCGCCAAGCGGGAGCAGACGTATCGGGGCTCGATGCCGTTGGTGGTGTACGGCGCCATGACGGCGGCTATCATCGCGGTGATCACGCTGGTCCACGGCGCGCTGGTGTACATCCCGACATTCCTCTGGTCGGTGGGCCTGATCGCCTCAGTTGATCCGCAGCTCTACCGAATGCTGTGGTGGGGACTCGGGCATTCATCGCAGCAGATCAACGTGGCCGCGATGGTCGCCATCTGGTACATGCTGGGCGGGCTCACCGTCGGGTCGGTGGTCCTGAACGAGAAGGTGAGCCGCTCGGCCTTCGTGCTCTACATTCTGTTCATTTCGATGGCCTCGGCGCACCACTTGCTGGTCGATCCCGGGTTCGGCTCCGCCTGGAAGATCGTGAACACCTCCTACTTCATGTATCTGGCCGTGCTCGCCTCGATGGTCCACGGCTTTACCGTGCCGGCGGGTATGGAGCTCGGCATGCGGCTGCGCGGCTTCACCGACGGGCTCTTCGGCTGGCTCCGCCGTGCCCCTTGGGGCGATCCGGGCTTCTCCTCCCTGGTGCTTTCGATCGTGGTGTTCGGTTTCGTGGGGGGCATCACCGGGGTGACGATCGGCACCGAGCAGATCAACATCATCGCGCACAACACGATGCGGATTCCGGGGCACTTCCACTCGACGGTAGTCAGCGGTACGGCGCTCGCCTTCATGGGCACGACCTACTACCTGCTGCCGCTGATCTTCCGGCGGAAGGTTGCCTTCTGGAAGCTCGCCAGGCTCCAGCCTTACCTGTTCGCCGGCGGCCTGCTTCTGCTGGTCATGGGCATGACCTTCGCCGGCAGCTTCGGCGTACCGCGCCGCCATTGGGACATCTCGTTCTCGCAGGCGCCATTCGACGTCCAGTTCAGTCCCGCGGTCGATCTCTTTCTCGCCATGATGGGTATCGGCGGCATCATCGCTGTGACGGGGGCGCTGTCGTTCATCCTCATCGCGGTGAAGTCGGTGTTCTTCGGCGAGCCGGTGACCGAGTTTGCGCGGGGCCAAGCGATAGCGGGCATCCCGCAGGGGCTCACCACCCCGCCGACTCACGCCGCCGACGTCGATGCGGTCAATGAGGCGCTTCATGCCCCCGCCCGCGGGATCGCGGGCGCCACACCCGGTACCCTGGTCCTGGTAGGAGTGTTCCTCCTGGCATTCATGCTCTACTACTTCACGAACTGGAAGCTGCTCAGCTTCCTCTGGAAGATCGGCTGATCCGGATGCGGACTGGACGGCCGGGCGCCGCGTCGCTCACGCTCCTGCTGATCCTGCTGATCACGGCAGCCTGGTGGGCCCTCGCGCTCTGGCCGGCCGGCGCGATTGAGCCGGTCTGGTTGATGCGAACCCGTGCCGCTTGCTTCGGGTCGAGCCCTGGCGGCTTGCCCGATGCCGGGGGGTGGATTCTCCTGATCGGGGAACCGATCGGGATGCTGGGTGCACTTCTCCTGGTCTGGGGGGGCGCGCTCCGAGATGACCTCCGGCGGATCGGTGCCGATCGCAGGTGGCGCTGGGTCATGGCGGCGGTTGCAGTGGTGTCCGTCGTCTATCCGGTGCTGCTCGGGGTGCGCGTGGCACTCGCACTCGGGTTCGGAGCGCCCCGGGCGGCCACACCTGCCGGCGCCTCGAGCCCGATGGACATCGATGCGTCCGGTTTCGTCCTGACGGACCAATACGGCGGGCGCATCTCGCTGGCGGGGATCGGGGGGCGGCCGGCGCTCCTGATCTTTGCCTATGGTCACTGCACCACAGTGTGCCCCACGCTGGTGCATGAGGCCCGCACCGCTCGCGTCGCTGCCAATCGGCTCGACGTGCCTCTGGTAGTCGTGTCACTGGATCCGTGGCGTGATACGCCGGAGCGTCTTCGATTTCTTGCGTCGGCGTGGCAGTTGGGCCCGGAGGACCGGGTACTCTCGGGGAGTGTCCAGGAGGTCGAGCGAACGCTCGATGCCCTCGGGGTCGGACGGCGGCGGGACGGCACTACAGGAGATATCGATCACATCGGCACGGTGATGGCCCTGGACGATCGGGGTCACATTGTGGGGAGGATCGACGGCGGGTGGGGTCGCGTGAGAGAGTTGCTGGCCGCCATTTCCCCGTCCGGCGGCCAGAGCCTGGGCCGGAAACCATGACCGTCCGCCCTTCGGTTCCCCCGATCATCCAGGGTGGGATGGGAGTGGGCATCTCGGATTGGCGCCTGGCGCAGGCGGTTTCCCGGCGAGGGCAGCTGGGAGTTGTTTCCGGGACCGCGCTCGACACGGTGATGGTGCGCCGGTTGCAGGACGGAGATGTCGGGGGCCACGTGCGCCGGGCCATGGCCGAGTTCCCCATCCCCGATGTCGCCGCCGAGGTGCGGCGCCGCTATTTCCGGCCCGAGGGCCGGGAGCCCGGCATGCCGTACAAGATGCTCCCCATGTACCAGCAGGCGATGAGCCAGTCGCGACAGCTGCTGACGATGCTCGCAGCGTTTGTCGAGGTATACCTGGCAAAGCAGGGGCAGCAGCAGGGGGTGGTTGGGATGAATCTGCTTACCAAGGTCCAGATCCCGACCCTGCCTGCTCTATACGGCGCCATGCTGGCCGGCGTGGATGTCATCCTGATGGGTGCGGGCATTCCCCGGGAAATCCCCGCCGCGCTCGACCATCTGGCGCAACACCAGATGGCCTCGTTGCGGTTCGAGGTCGAGGGACTTCCGTCCGGCCGAGAGGAGCGCCTTATCCTGGATCCGAAGGGATTCTGGACGCTGCCGCCGCCGGAGCTTCGCCGCCCCCTGTTTCTCGCCATCATCGCCAGCAACTCCCTCGCAACAATGCTCGCCCGCAAGGCCAGCGGCCGCATTGACGGCTTCGTCATTGAGGGCCCGACCGCGGGAGGCCACAACGCTCCACCGCGAGGAGAGCCCCGCTTCAACGAACATGGCGAGCCCCAGTATGGGGAGCGGGACGTGGTGGAGCTGGCGAAGATCTCGGAGCTTGGTCTTCCGTTCTGGCTGGCGGGCGGAGCCGGACGGAAAGGTCGACTACCGGAAGCCCTGGCGGCCGGCGCATCCGGCATCCAGGTGGGAACGCTCTTCGCCTATTGCGAGGAATCCGGACTCGCAGAAGGACTCAAGCGTTCGATTTTGGCCCATGCGGCGAGGGGCGAGGTGACGGTGCGGACCGACCCGAGGGCTTCCCCCACCGGGTATCCGTTCAAGGTAGTGAGCTGGCCGGGCGGGCCGGGTGACGGCGTTGCTCGGGAACGTCGCTGCGATCTCGGCGGTCTCCGGGCCGCCTATTGCACGCCGCAAGGGAGGATCGGCTATCGCTGTCCCGCCGAGCCGGTCGCTGCGTATGTCAAGAAGGGCGGTAAGGTGGAAGACACGGTGGGGCGCCGGTGTCTCTGCAACGCCCTGACCGCGGACATCGGTCTCGGGCAGATCCGCGCCAATGAGGAGGTGGAGCCCCCACTCGTTACCAGCGGGGACGATCTGGAGTCGATCGGAGAATTCCTCGCCGGGCGAACCCGCTACACAGCTGGTGACGTGCTCGACTACCTGGTCGGCTAGCGCCTTGGCAGCGCCGCCCAGGCCTCAGCAGGCGAAAGGTGGGGCAGTCCTTGACCTCGCCCTCATGGATTGCCGACCTCTGGCTCTCGAGGCGGAAGGCGGAAGCCCGCCCAGAGACCCCGGCACCAGACCAGGCGCACTTCGGCGTCCATCTGGTCTCCGATGCCCGCGACCGCGGCGACCCGCTGCAGTGCCGCCAGGGCGAATTCGGGGTAGAGCCGCCAAGGCACCCGGTTGATTCGAAAGGTGTTGTAGCGGGTAGTGCCCTTCCAGGCCTGCACCGCGGCGAATGCCGCCCAACGAGCCTTGATGTGGGCTTCACTGGCTTTGTCGGGCGGGACTCGGTGCCGGAGCCGAGCCGCCGGGACGTACCAGCTCCGGAGGCCGGCGCCGGCCAGGCGTTCCATGAGATCGATCTCTTCGCCTCCGGGCGGGCCGTTCGTGGCCCCGAGTCCCATCCTCGGATCAAATCCACCGACCTGGCGAACCGGCGCTGCCGCGCAGGCCCAATTGGGACCGATGAAGTATTCACCACTCTGCAGCTCTCGCTCATCCCGGCCGAAGTCCAGCCCTCGGATCGAAGGCGG
>DASWKS010000126.1:0-2816 GCA_036396495.1 Gemmatimonadales bacterium | reverse complement strand
CCGCCTTCGCACCCGGCTCGAGGCGGGGCAGCTCTGTGTCGGCACCATGCTGGTGGAAGTCCGCCAGCCTTCGGTCATGAGCATTCTGGCCAATGCGGGGTTCGACTTCGTCCTGGTGGACAACGAGCACGGCCAGTTCGGCATCGAGACCATCGCCGACCTGAGCCGCTCGGCGCGCTCGGAGGGCCTGACCCCGATCGTCCGGATCCCCGAGCTGGCCTATGCTCATGTGGCCCAGGCGCTCGATGGGGGCGCCCAGGGCATCATGCTGCCCCGGGTCACGAGTTCGGAACAGGTCCAGGAATGTCTCCGCTTCATGAAATACGCCCCCGAGGGGAAGCGGGGCGCTGTGCTCGCCCGGGGCCACACGGCCTTCCGGGTGGGACCCCTGCTCGAGACCCTCGCCGCCATGAACCGGGAGACCTTCCTGCTGGTGCAGATCGAGACCGCCGAGGCGGTCGAACGGCTCAATGAGATCCTGCCCATCAAGGGAGTCGATGCGGCCCTGGTGGGCCCCACCGATCTGTCGGTCTCGCTCGGCGTGGGGGGGCAGATGGATCATCCAACTCTGGTCGCGGCCATCGAGCGCACTCTGGCGGCCTGCAGGGAACACGGCGTGGTGCCCGCGATTCACACCAACGACACCGCCATGACCGCGGCCTGGGCCCGGCGAGGGATGCGCATGGTGAGTATCAACAGCGAAGTGGGCCTGCTCACGTCGGCCGGGCGGCAGGCCGTGGCGGCGATCAGGACTCCCGACTGATCGGTCAGGGCGCGGCCAATCGCCGGCGCAGCAGGGTGCGGATCCGCTCTTCCAGCCGGCCGGTGGTATCGCAGGGTCGGGGCAGACTCGATCCCGCCTCGGCCATGTTGGTGACCCCGGCGAACACGCCGGTCCGCACCACGGCGGAATCACGCCCTCGGGGCTGGACCCATGAGATGATCGACGCGGTGACCCGGTGCATGTCGGCGTTCGGCCCGGTCAGCCCCACGCCACACCCGAGCCAGGTGGACATCCGTTGCCCGTCGATGGAGCGGAGGTTCACCCCGATATTTCCGACTTTCCCGGTGGTGGAGTCGTAGAGTGAGATGGGAATCTTGAGGGCCCGATAGACCTCGATCAGCTTCCGGTACACCGAGGCCCCCGTGCCCGGGAAGACGGTGGGAGTGTCGACGGTATCGAGGGAGACATACATCATCCGGCCGGGCCGGATCGCCACACCCTGCTGGGCCGCAACCCCTGAACCCGCCCCCAGAGCCAGAACCAGTCCCAACCAGTGTCGCCCCATAGCACATCCCGGTTTGACCCATTTACCTGCTGGGGAACCTGCTATTTTGCTGGCGCAAATCAACCGGACGGGGCGTAGCGCAGCCCGGTAGCGCGCCTGCCTTGGGCGCAGGAGGTCCCGGGTTCAAATCCCGGCGCCCCGATTTAGAAGGAGCGGAGCCATTTGGCCCCGCTCCTTCTCGTTCGGACCGCCCCGCTTGGGGTTGCGGCCACTCGCCAAGGGCTCGTGATGCGGCAAGCAAATCCCGGCGCCCCGACTTCCCTAAATCATCTCCAGTATGTCCCTTCCGCGTCCGGGCCAGGGCGGCCGGCGCTGGTGTGGTAACAGTTTCGGCAGGGGTGTGGTCACAAAGCCCCTCACTCAGCCGCCGGCGGCACCGGGTCCAGCCCCCCTTCCCGCGCCTCGAAATGCCGCTCCGAGACGTACATCTGCTGGTCATTCACCTCGAGCCACAGTCCGTCGACGCCATCCCAGGCGGTCACCAGGTACCAGCGGGACGGGTCCAGTGACGGGTAGATGCTCGCGCTGTCAGGGCGGAGCCGGGCGGTCATCTACCGGAAGTCTCCATGCATTCGGGCTTTCCCTCCTCATTAGAAACGACGAGGACCTCGGCAACCGCCGGCCAGTGGGTACGGGTTGCGCACGGGATCATCTGGCGTACGATGCCTTCGCTCCGCAGCCTGCGCTATAGGTATCAGCGTCATGGGGTGTGCGTCGATGCAATGCCCTGGGGCGGCCTTAGGGCGGTTGAGGCGGTTAAGGCGGTTAAGGCGGTTAGGGCGGTGCAGGCGCCGTGACTCGGCTCTGCACCCTCTCGAACCGCCTTAACCGCCGTACCCCCCTACCACCCGCCTCCCGGTCACAGAGACCGTCGAGGGTGTGGCACTGTCGCGACTCTGGCAAAGGCGCGACCCGCGCCGTAGTATCCCTCCCCAACCTACCCAGCCACGGTTTCAGGAGAACGCCTATGACAACGGCAAGACCTCGCAGTCTGGGAAGACTCGGTCCAGTTGCACTAGCCGCCCTGCTGGCCATGAGCTGCACCGGCGACACCGCTGTTCCGACCAGCTCCGACACCGATGCTGGGATCATTGCGGCCAAGGGGGGCGATCCCGGCGCCCCGACAACCGCCGTACTCCGCTTCGGCAATTCGGTGGGGACGACCCGGTTCGGGCCCGAGCACCCCTCGTCCCACGCTCGGGACAACATCAGCCCGAACACGGTGGTGATCCAGGCCGGCGGGACAGTCACGTTCGAGGTCCTGGCCCCGCACAAGGTGGCGATCTATGAGCCCGGGGTCGAGCCCGAAGACATCCGGCTTATTCCAGGCGTGACTCTGTTCGACCAGGTGGGGCCGCCGGGCCCGCCGTTGGTTCCGAACTTCTTTATCGATGAACCCATCGGCCGGATATTCCTCGATCCTGCGGCGGCCTTTGGACCACCCCATTCGGTGGACTGGACGTTCGACGATCCCGGCCGCTACCTCGTGATCTGTGCCGTTACCCCCCACTTCACGGCCTTCAAGAT
>DASWKS010000125.1:0-1511 GCA_036396495.1 Gemmatimonadales bacterium | reverse complement strand
ACCCACTGCTGGGTGGTCCAGTCGCTGATGGCGCCACGGGGAGTCAGCGGTCGCCTCCGCAACGATCACGGCACTCCCGCCGGACGGATTCGGATGGCCTGGCCACCCCCGGGCGCCAGAACGACGCGAAGCCGCGTGGCGGAGGTCACCGGGCGCCGGATGATGGTGACCGGCAACGGATTGTCCAGCCAGTGCGCCTTGGGGCCGTCGGCATAGATCTCGGCCACGTACCGCCGGCCCGGCCTCAGGAACGAGAGCGGGACGTCCAGGGTGCGCCCTTCCTCGTCCGTAATCGCGCCCAGGAACCAGGTCTGCCCACCGCGCTCCCGGCGCGCCACCACCACGTAATCGCCGATGCGAGCGTCGATCACGCGGGTGGTGTCCCAGTCCACCGCGACATCGCGGATGAACTGGAAGGCGGGCTGCCGCTCGTAGTTCTCGGGAAGATCGGCCGCCATCTGGAGCGGTGAGTAGATCGTCACGTAGAGGGCGAGCTGCTTCGCCAGTGTGGTGCGCACCCGGGGCTCCTCCGGGCGGCGCGGCCGCCCGCTGCCGCGTTCGATGAGGAGGTCGAAGACCCCCGGGGTAAAGTCCATGGGCCCGGCCAGCAGACGGGTGAAGAAGAGGATGGTCTCGTGCTCCGGCGGGTTGCCCCCGTCCCCGCTCCAGGCGTTGTACTCCTGCCCCCGGGCGCCTTCGCGCGTCATCATGTTGGGCCAGGTGCGGCGCTCCCCGGTGTCGTGCATGGGCTCGTGGGCGTCCAGCATGATGCCATGCCGCGCAGCCGTCTCGATCACGCGCCGGTAATGCCGCACCATGAACTGCGACCAATGCGAATGGCCTTCGGCGGTTGTATCCGTGACGTACCCGGTCTTGAGCGCATCGAGGCCCAGTGACCGATAGAGGGCAAAGGCGCTGTCGATCTGCCGTTCGTAGTTCTGAATTCCGCCCGAAGTCTCATTGTGGACAATCAGCCGCACGCCCCGCTGCCGGGCATAGGCGGCGACGGCCGCGAGGTCGTAGTCGGGATAGGCCCGGGTGAAAGAGAACGCATTCCGGTTCGCGATCCAGTCGCCGTCCCACCCGGTGTTCCACCCCTCCACCAGCACGCCTCCGAAACCGTTGGCCGCGGCAAAGTCGATGTATCGCTTCGCATTGGCTGTGGTCGCGCCGTGCTGGGGCCCCGAGCTCCAGGTCATGGTGTTGATGTGCATGCCCCACCAGATGCCCACGTACTTCATGGGTGTGATCCAGTCGGTGCTGCCGAGTGCATTGGGCGGATTGAGGTTCAAGCTCAGCAGCGAGGGCGCGAGGTCGGTAGCCCGGTCGGCCAGCTGGATCGTTCGCCAGGGTGTCACGAATGGGGTGCGGCCGCGCACCTTGATCCCGTCCGCCATGGGCGCCAGGGCCGCCAGCAGCGTGCGACTCTCCCCCCGTTGCCCGGCCAGGTTCATCCGGGCGTAATCCACCAGGTTCGCTTCGTGAATGACCAGGAAGGTCCGTCCGTCCCG
>DASWKS010000124.1:0-3287 GCA_036396495.1 Gemmatimonadales bacterium | reverse complement strand
CGTCGGGCACATCTACCCGGGCCAGGCCTTCGCGCGACGCCAGCCGGGCCACCGCGGCCGCGATGCGGACCGAGAGCTCGCGAATACCGTCCAGCGCCGGAAGCAGCGTGCCCTCCGCCAGATTGGCCGGCGAGACGGACTCGGCCACGGTGCGGGCCGCCTCGTGGAACATCCCATCCGTCACCCGCCGGGCCTGGCTCAGGACGATTCCCAGACCCAATCCCGGGAAGATGTAGGCGTTGTTGGCCTGGCCCGAGAGGTAGCGGCGTCCGTCGAGCGACACCGGATCGAATGGACTGCCGCTGGCAAAGAGGGCCCGTCCGTCGGTCCAGCGATAGGCCTGCTCCGCGGTGCACTCCGAGCTGGAGGTGGGGTTGGAGAGCGCGAAGAGAATGGGCCGCTCATTGGCCGCCGCCAGCGCCCGTACGATCGGCTCGGAAAACGCCCCGCCCTGGGTCGAGAGCCCGATGATCCCGGTCGGCAGCAGGGTCTCGACCGCGGTGAGGAAGTCAGTCACCGGCGGGTGGGGGTGGGCGAACGGTTGCTTGTGAGGCGCAAGGTCGTCACGGCCTGCCGCGATCAGTCCCTTCGAATCGACGAACCACATCCGCGTCCGAGCCTCCGCCTCGGAGAGTCCCTCGCGCACCATGGCGGACACGATCAGGTGGGCGACGCCGGTGGCCGACGCGCCGGCGCCCAGGAACAACAGACGCTGATCCTGCAACCGCTCCTGCTTCACCCGGCAGGCGGAGAGCAGCGCCGTGAGCACCACCGCGGCGGTCCCCTGCACATCGTCGTTGAAGGAGCAGAGCCGGTCGCGGTAGCGCACCAGCAGGCGGATGGCGTTCTCGGTGGCGAAGTCTTCCCATTGCAGCAGTACGCCGGGGAAGAGCTCATCGACCGCGGTGACGAACTCCTCGATGAATCCGTCGTACTCCGGGCCGCGACAGCGGGCCTGTCGCAGGCCGGTATAGAGCGGATCGTCCCGCAGCCCGGCGTTGTTGGTTCCCACATCGAGGGTAATCGGCAGACACTGAAAGGGATGGATCCCGGCGCAGGCGGTGTAGAGTGACAGCTTGCCGATGGGAATGCCCATGCCATGGGCACCCAGGTCGCCCAGACCGAGAATCCGTTCGCCGTCGGTCACCACGATGACGGCGACATGGCGGTCGGGCCAGTTGCGGAGGACCTGGCGGATCCGGCCCCGATCGTTGATGGAGAGATAGAGTCCGCGGGGACGCCGGAAGATGTGCCCGAACTTCTTGCAGGCCTCGCCCACGGTCGGGGTGTAGATCAGCGGCATCATCTCGGTCAGGCCGTCAACCACCAGCCGGTAGAACAGGGCCTCGTTCCGGTCCTGCAGACCCACCAGGAAGATGTACTTCTCGATGGCACTGGTCTTGGCTTTGAAGTTGTGACGGACCCGGAGCAGCTGCTCCTCCATGGTGAGGACCCGGGGAGGGAGCAGACCCTGGAGCCCGAGGGTATCGCGCTCCTGCTGGGTGAAGCCGGTCCCCTTGTTCCAGCGGGGATCCTGGATGAGCGACACACCGCGAAGCGTGGTCGGGACTTTCATGGGTGGAATATCTATTGCCGGGATTGAACTCGCACACCGTCGACGATGCGCTCGGTCGGATGGCGGATCACCAGCGAGCCCTCGGAGAGACCGCCTAGAATCTCCGCTGCCGCCTCCGATTCGTGACCTACCGTGACGCGACGAAGGTGAGCTCGGCCGGCGTCCACCAGGAAGACGGCCCAGGAGTCACCGTCGCGAAAGAGCGCGCTGGGAGGGACCTGGAGCACCCGGTCCGCATCCCACAGTATCACCCGCGCCTCGACCCGATACCGGTCTCCCAGCCGGCCGGACGCGTCGCAGAACTCCCCGATGACGTTCACCCGTTGCTCCTCCACGCCAAGGGCCGACACTTTGGTGAACCCGGACGGTTCCACCCGGCGCACCCGGCCTTCGAGCGTCGAGTCACTGCCCCATCCCAGCAGGAACATGCGGTCACCGGCTGACACCCGCACGGCATCGGTGGACAGCAAATCGACCACGACCTCGAGCGTGCTCGGATCGCCCAGCTCCAGCAGTACCGTCCCCGGTTCGACCACGCGCTCGCTGCGCTCGGGCACGGCCAGCACCCGACCGGCTTCGGGGGCACGAAGCACCAGGCGATGCCCGCTACCCGCGCCGGGCTCAGCGGCGAGAAGCGCGGCGCGCGCGACCTCAACCTGGTGCGCGGCGGCCCGGGCCCGGAAGCGGGCCGCATCCACTTCCCGCTGGCGAGCCTGTTCGGCAAAGCGGTGCCGCTCGACCTCCACCGGCGCCATCCCACCCCCTTCGACCAGCCGTTCGGCCCGCTCCCGCTCGCGGGTGGCCTGCTGCAGCGCACTCTCGGCCTGCTCCGCCACCGCCGCCGCCATCCGCTGCCCATCGGCAGCCGCCGCCACCGTGGCTCCCGCCTGGGCCCGGCCACGAGCGTCGAGCGGCAACGGACGGAGGTACGCCAGAATGGTACCGCGCGACACCGTGTCGCCCGGCTCCAATGGAATTCGCTCCACCCGTCCGGCCACCGGCGCGGTCACCAGGTGACGGTCCCGCACCCGGGTCATTCCGTCGTCCCCGACGGTCACCACCAACGGCCCGATGATGACCTCGGCCAGGTCCACTTGGACCGGTTCCGATCGTAGCAGGCGCAGCAAGGCCAGTCCCACCAGGAGCCCAGCCGCCAACCAGTACCATGTCTTGCGACGGAGTTTCATCGCTACTCCCGGGTCTTGAGTACGGCGACCAGGTCCAGCCGCTCAATCCGGCGCCGAATGGCCAGCGCGCTGACCGCCGTCGCCGCCGCCACCACGGCCAGGCCAAGGAGGTACGGTCCCGGACGGACCACCAGCGGTATCCGGAACAGATTCGACTCGAAGCGATAGGCCACCAGCGCCGCAAGCCCGTAACCGATCAGACACCCGAGCGGCATGCCGGCGGCGGTCAGGAGGACCTGTTCCCCCAGCAGCAGGCGAGCCACCTCTCCCCGGGTGAAGCCCAGGACTCGGAGGCTCGCCAGCTCGCGCCCCCGCTCGGACAAGGCCACCCGGGCGCCGTTATATACGATCCCGGCGGCGATCACCGAGGCGAAGCCCACCATCATCGAGATGGAGATCATGAAACTCTCAGCGATGGTCTCCTCGAAGCCGCGCAGCACCGCTTCCCGGAGCACGACCCCGCTCACGGCCGGCATCGTCTTGAGCGCCCGGTAGACCGAGTCGCGGGCCACCGGATCGATCCG
>DASWKS010000123.1:0-9518 GCA_036396495.1 Gemmatimonadales bacterium | reverse complement strand
TCGAGCACCTCGAGCGCGTAGTCGACGTCGTCCGCCGTGATACAGAGCGGCGGCTTGATCCGGAGCACGTTGCCGTCGAGCCCGCCTCGCCCAAGCAGCAAGCCCAGATCCTTGGCGGTCTCCAGCACGGCCGTGGTCGCGGCCCTCGCCGGAATCCGGGTGGCACGGTCTTCGACCAGCTCCACACCCAGCATCAACCCCATCCCACGCACATCGCCCACCAGGTGATGCCGGCTCATCAGTTCCTCGAGCCCGCGCTTGAGCCGGGCTCCCTGGCCCCGGGCATTCTCCTGCAACTGCTCCTCATCGATCACCTCGAGGACGGCCAGTCCCGCCGCACAGGAGACCGGATTGCCGCCGAAGGTATTGAGGTGAAGCCGCTGGGTCATGGCCTCGGCGATCTCCCGGCGAGTGGTGACCGCTGCCAACGGCAGGCCGTTGCCGATGCTCTTGGCCATGGTGACGATGTCGGGCACCACGCCCCAATTCTGAAAGCCCCAGAAATGCTCGCCGGTGCGGCCGAACCCGGTCTGCACCTCGTCCGCGATGCAAAGGCCCCCGTGCTCGCGGGTCACCGCATAGGCTTCCCGCAGGTAATTAGGCGCGCCATACGTCACACCACCCACGCCGCCGATCGGCTCCGCGATGAACGCCGCGACCCGGCCGGGCGTGGAATAGCGGATCACATCGCGCAGATCCGCCACGCTCTTGCTGGCAATCTCTTCCGGCGTGCCGCTGAAGGGACTGCGGTACGGCTCGGGGTTGATCGCATGATGGACCCGGCCGCCGTATTCCACGTTGTACTTCCAGGTGTGATGCGACGTCAGACCCATCGCGCCCTGGGTACCGCCGTGATAGGCGTTGCGGAGCGCCATGACATCGATATTCCCGGTGTAAATCCGGGACAGGGTCACCGCGAGATCGTTGGCCTCGCTCCCGCTGTTGACGAAATAGGTAACGTCCAACCCCTCCGGCATCCGCGCGGCCAGCTCCTGCGCCAGCCGCGGGAAGTTGGGATGCAGGTAGATGGTGGTGGTGTGCTGCAGCGTTTCCAGCTGCTCCCGCACCCGGGCCACCACCTTGGGATGAGAATGCCCGCACGACAGGGTGACGATCCCGGCGAAGAAGTCGAGATAGCGGCGGCCGGTCTCGTCCCACACGTACTGGCCCCGGCCTTCCACGATCATCAGCGGCGATTGGTACAGCGTGAAGATCGCGGGATTGGTGAACTGCTGGCGCAGCGCCAGGACCTCGGCCCGGGAGGGGCCGGTGTAGGGTCGAGGGACATGGGACGTGGGAGGCAGTGTCAGGGGTGCGGAAGTGGTCGTCATAAAGGCATTACGCAGAGTTCAGGGTTCTGGGTTGCGGGTATCGGCATCCTGAGCGTAAGCGAAGGATCTCCTCCGCGCACCTCGAGCTCAGAACCGGTCACCCCACTGCACGGTAGTTTTCTTCGCCCTGGTAAAGAACTCGATGGCGGCGCGGCCGGTGATGTCTCCCACGCCATACTTCGACGCGTTCCATCCGCCGAAGGGGAACGGCTCGCGGGGCACCGGCACCCCGATGTTGATACCGATCATGCCGGCGCTGGCCCGTTCCATCAACTCTCGGGCGGCCCCGCCGTCGCGGGTGAAAATGCTGGCCGCGTTCCCGTAGGGGGACTGGGCTTGCAGGTCGAGCGCGGCATCCAATGACGGCGCTCGGATCACCGCCAGTACCGGACCGAAGATCTCCTCACGCGCGATGGCCATGTCGGGCCGCACGTCGTCGAGGATGGTCGGGCCCACCCAGAACCCGGCTTCGCCTCCCGCTGGGCTGATGCCGCGGCCATCGACCAGCAGCCGGGCCCCATCGGAGACCGCGGCCCCGATGGCCTGCTCGATGCGTTCACGGGCGGCCGCCGAGATCACCGGACCGTAGTCCCGTCCCGGAACCGCAGCCCGGGCCAGGGCGCACACCTGCTCCAGGATGCCCTCGGTGCGCGGGACCGCCACCATGACCGAGGCAGCCATGCAGCGCTGGCCGGCGCAACCGATCGCCGAGCCCAGCACCGCCGCCGGCGTGGTGTCCGGGTCGGCGTCGGGAAGCACCACCAGGTGATTCTTGGCTCCGCCCAGCGCCAGGGCGCGCTTGAGACTGTGGGTCGCACGCCGGTAGACCGCCTGGGCGGTGGGGGTCGAGCCCACGAACGTCACCGCCTCGATGGCCGGATGATCGCACAGCGCTTCGACCGCGGCTCGAGCCCCGTTGATTACCGTGAAGACACCCGGTGGCAATCCGGCTTCGGCCAACAGCTCGGCGCTCTGAAGGGCGGACAGCGGCACCCGCTCCGAGGGCTTGAGCACCAGACAATTACCCAGGGCGATCGCGTTGGGGATGGTCCAGTGAGGAACCATCACCGGGAAGTTGAACGGGCCAATCGACGCAACTACGCCCAGGGGGAAACGCTCCAGCCGGCACTCGATGCCGCGGCTGACCTTCAGCACCTCGCCGGTGGCGAACTGGGGCAGGGCGCAGGCGAATTCCGTCAGCTCGATGGCCCGCGCGATCTCGGCATCGGACTCCGGGAGCAGCTTGCCGTGCTCTTCGGTGATCAGCGCCGCCAGCTCGGCCCGGCGCCGCTGCAGCAGCTCGCGATAACGGTAGAGAACCTGAACCCGGTCCTTGATCGGGGTAGCGGCCCAGGCCGGCCACGCCTTCCGGGCCGCGGCGACCGCGGTGTCGACTTCCGGCCGGGTGGCCAGCGGTGTTTCCGCGATGCCGGTTCCGGTAGCGGGGTTGTGGACCGGAACTCGCTCTCCCTGTCCCGGCGCCCGCCGCCCGGCCACCCAATGGGCGACGGTACCGTATTTGAGCGCGGGCGCGGTGGTCAGCATGACGCTGGAATCTACCTCCAAGAAGTACTGAGTACCGAGTGCTGAGTACGAAGAAGGAGCCCGTCGCACCAAGCACCCACTTAGTCCTCAGTCCTCAGTACTTGCTGGTCGCCCCCGCCCGAAACAAATTGCATACGATCCCGTATACGAAGAACGCACTCCAGGAGGTCCCCATGCCCGCTCGCCGCGCCCTTGCGGCCGCCGTCCTGTTCCTTGGTGCCTCGCCGGTCCTGGCGCAGCAGGGCCCGCTCCGCGGCCTCGATCCCTACGTGACCCAGGCCCTGCGTGACTGGGACGCCCCCGGCATCGCCATCGCGGTGGTTCGCAACGACAGCGTCGTGCTGGCGCGCGGGTACGGGGTGCGGGAACTGGGACGTCCCGACCCGGTCACCGAGAACTCCCTCTTTGCCATCGGCAGCACCAGCAAGGCCTTCACCGCCGCGTTGCTCGGCATGCTGGTGGACGAGGGCAAGATCCGCTGGGACGATCCGGTCACCCGGCATCTGCCCGGCTTCCAGCTCTACGATCCCTATGTGACCCGCGAAATCACGGTGCGGGACCTGCTCACCCACCGCAGCGGCCTCACCCGCGGCGATCGGCTGTGGGCCTCCTCCGGCTTCACCCGGGAGGAAGTGCTGCGGCGGGTGCGGTACCTCAAGCCCACCTGGAGTCTGCGCAGCAACTACGGTTACCAGAACATCATGTATCTGGCCGCCGGTCAGCTGGCCGCGGCGGTCAGTGGTCATACCTGGGACCAGGCCGTCCAGGAACGGATCTTCACCCCGCTCGGCATGCGGCGGACCGTCACCAGCACGTTGCCGCTTAAGCAGCTGAGCGACGTGGCGACGCCCCACGAGCGACTCCAGGGCGTGGTGACGCCGGTGGAGTGGATGAACATCGACAATATCGGCCCGGCGGGATCGATCAACTCGAGCGTCGCCGAGATGGCGCAATGGGTCCGCCTCCAGCTGGGACGCGGCAGCTACGGCGGACGCAAGCTGATCGACTCGGCCACCGTGAAGGAGATGCATACCATCCAGATGCACATCCGGCCCTCGGACACCGACGAGAAGCTGTGGCCCGAATCCCACCTCATGGGTTATGGGCTGGCCTGGTCGCTCCGGGACTACCGCGGGCTCAAGTTGGTGGCCCACGGCGGCGCCATCCGCGGCATGAGGGCGTACGTCGCGCTGGTTCCGGAACGGAAGCTGGGGGTCGTGGTGCTCACCAACGTGTCCGAGTCGAGCCTTCCGACGGCGCTCGCGATGCGGGTAATCGATCAACATCTGGGCGCGCCGGTGAAGGACTGGAGCGCCGCCTATCTCAAGGAGGCCAAGGCCGGCCGGGAGCGGAGTGCCGAGGCGCGGCGCCGCATCGAGGCGGACCGGGTGGCGGGAACCTCGCCCTCGCTGCCGCTGGATCGCTTCGTTTCCACCTACGCCGACAGCATGTACGGCGAGATCCGGATCGGCAAGGAGGGTGACCGACTGACCATCGCCTTCGGGCCGGAATTCGTCGGCGAGCTCCAGCACTGGCATTACAACACGTTCGAGACCGTCTACCGCAACAAGGCGCTGGGCCGCGGGTTCGTCAGTTTCCGGCTCGATCATCAGGGTCTGGTTGCCGCCCTGGACATCCAGGACCTCGCCACCTTCGGCCGAGTCCCCGGCAGCGCGCTCGCGGCCGGCTCCGGCAGCCGCTGAGGAACCCATGACCACCCGACGCGAATTCGTCCGGACCGGGGCCGGCATCACGGCGGCCGCGCTTCCCTTCTTCAATCGGGGCCGGTTCCGGCTGTGGGCCGGCAGCCTCGAGTACTCGGCCCGGACGCTCGACCTGATGAAGCGGGCCACGGTCGTCGACATGCTGAGCCCGCTCACGCTCAACTTTCCGCTCCAGGGAAAGTGGTTCGCCGATCCCGAGCTGTTCACCGCGGCCGACGCGAAGCGCTATCTCGACTCCGGCATTCACGTCTTCCATATCGCGGTCGGGAACGGCGGTCCCGATGCCTACAATCAGTCGCTGAGGTTCTTTGCCCAGTGGAACGGGCTGATCGCCGGCAACGACCACCTCATGATGCGCATCGATTCCCCGGCGGACTTCGAGCGGGTGAAAACCTCGGGCAAGGTCGGGATCCTGCTGGGCCTTCAGAATTCCGACCACTTCCAGCGGCCCGAACAGGTCGACTTCTTCTTCAATCTCGGCCAGCGGGTCTCCCAGCTCACCTACAACTCCCGCAACTGGATCGGCAACGGCTCCACCGAGCGCCGGGACGACGGTCTAAGCGACTACGGGGTCGAGATCGTCCAGCGGATGAACCGGGTGGGCATGGTGGTGGATGTCTCCCATTCCGGAGATCGGACCACGCTCGACGCGTTCGAGGCCTCGAGCGTGCCGGTCCTCATTACCCATTCCAATTGCCGGGCGCTCGCCCCCGGCCACCCTCGCTGCAAGACCGACGAGGCCATTCGCGCCATGGCGGCCAAGGGCGGTGTCATGGGCATTACCGGGGTGCGGATGTTCGTCAAGGTGGACGAGCCGACCACCATCGAGCATGCGCTGGATCACTTCGATCATGTGCGCAAACTGGTGGGCCCCCAGCACCTGGGCGTGGGCAGCGACATCGACCTCGATGGGTACGACGACATGCCGCCCGAGATCAACAAGCAGCTTCGGGCCGGCTATAAGGGGAGCTACGGCTTCCGTGAGAAGATCGACATCGAGGGCATCGATCATCCCAAGCGGATGTTCGACCTGACCGAAGGGCTGATCCGCCGCAAATACACGGACGAAGAAATCCTGGGTGTCCTGGGTGCGAATTTCAGACGGGTATTGTCACAGATCTGGACCAGCCGCAAGCCGGCCGGGGACAAGTAGCGGGGAAGCGGGAGCAGGGAGCAGGGAGCAGGGAGCAGGGAGCAGGGAGCAGGAGTCAATCGTCAATCGTCAATTGGCAATCGTCAATGGATGGTACGCTCATGTCCAAGCAGTACATGGTTCTGGTGGCCGCTAGTCTGGCGCTCTGCTCCACCGTGCAGGCGCAGAAAAAGGCGGACCCGCTCGCCGGTCTCGACGGCTATATCACCCAGGCGATGAAGGACTGGAATGTCCCGGGTCTGAGCATCGCCGTGGTCAAGGGCGACTCGGTGGTGTACTTGAAAGGATTTGGTGTCAAGGAGATCGGCAAGCCCGATCCGATCACGCCGAACACGCTGTTCGCCATCGGGTCCAACACCAAGTCCTTCACCGCCGCGGCCATCGGCATGCTGGTCGACGACGGCAAGATGCGATGGGACGACAAGGTCACCCGGCACCTCCCTGGATTCCAGTTGTACGACCCGTACGTCACCCGTGAGCTCACCATCCGCGATGTCCTCTCCCACCGCGCAGGACTGGGCCGGCGGGGCGATTTCCTGTGGATCGCGGCCGGCTATCCCCGAGGCGAGGTGCTCCGCCGGATCCGGTTCCTGGAGCCGAATGCGGGATTTCGCACCGAGCTCGGCTATCAGAACGCGATGTTCATCGCCGCCGGCGAAGCCGCCGCCAGCGCCGCGGGGACGACCTGGGACGAGCTGGTCACCGGCCGGGTTCTGCGGCCGCTGGGCATGACCCGAAGCAACACCTCGGTCAAGGATCTGGCGCGCGATGCCGATGTGGCGCACCCGCACAGCGTGCGCGACAGCATCCTCAAGCCGGTCCCCTGGCGCAACATCGACAACGTCGCCCCGGCCGGCTCCATCAATTCCAGCGTCGCCGAGATGACCCGCTATCTCCGGTTCATTGCCGGAGGCGGGACCTTCGAAGGGAAGCTGCTGCTGAAGCCGACGACGCTGGGAGTGATCACAACTCCGCACACCATCGTGCCGTTCCCGCCCGACACCTTGTTTCCGACCACCCATTTCCGCGCCTACGGACTGGGATGGGGCCTGAGCGACTATCGGGGTCGCAAGGTGCTGGCCCATTCCGGCGGCATCGACGGCATGCTCTCATGGATGCAGGTGGTGCCCGAGGAACGGCTCGGGATCATGATTCTGACCAATAGCGACAATCACGGGATGGGCTCAGCCATCCTGTACCGGTTGCTGGACGGCTATCTGGGCGATGGATCGCGCGACTGGAACGCCATCCTGCTGGCCCAGTTCCGGCGGGGACAGGCGGCGCAGCAGGCGCGGGACGCGGCCCGCGTGGCAGCCCGAGTCCGCAACACGGTTCCCAGCCGCCCGCTGGCGGCCTATAAAGGGGTATACGCCGACTCGATGTACGGCGATCTGCGGATCCGGGTGGATGGCGATCGCCTGATCGCCGATCTGGGGCCCCACGGCGCCGGCGGCAGCCTGGAGCACTGGCAGTACGACTCGTTCGAGCTGGTATGGCGCGATGCCGCGCTGGGGCGGTCCCCGCTGACCTTCACCCTGGATCGTGACGGACGTCCTGCTCTGGTCCGGATCGAGAGTCAGCAGGATCCCCTCGTCTTCCGGCGCCGTCCCCAGGAGAACCCATAGGACATTCAGCGATGCAACGGTTTAGCGACTTAGCGACTGGCGCTTGGCGGGGCCGTCATTCGCCCAATCGTAGGCCTTTTGATCGCTGAATCGCTAAAGTCGCTCAATCGCTCAACCCGACCGGATGGTATCATGCCCACCAAATTCCTCCTGCTCCTGCTGTCTCTGGTTCTGGCGCCGGCCGCGTCCTTCGCCCAGCGCCAGACCGATCCACTCGCGGGGCTCGACGGCTACATCACCCTGGCCATGAAGGACTGGAACGTTCCAGGCCTCGGCGTGGCGATTGTGAAGGGCGATTCGGTGGTGTACTTGAAGGGCTTCGGGGTGCGCGAGCTGGGCAAGCCCGACCCGGTGACACCGAACACGCTCTTTGCGATCGGATCCAACACCAAGTCGTTCACGTCGGCCGCCACCGGCATGCTGGTTGACGACGGGAAGATGAAATGGGACGACAAGGTCACGAAGCACCTGCCGTCGTTCCAGCTGTTCGATCCCTACGTCACCCGCGAGATCACCATTCGCGACGTGCTGTCCCACCGGAGCGGGCTGGGCCGCCGGGGCGACATGCTCTGGATCGCGGCCCGGTATCCCCGGGCAGAGATCATCCGCCGGGTTCGTTTTCTCGAACCCAACGCCGGCTTCCGGACCGAAATGGGATACCAGAACATCATGTTCCTCACGGCGGGCCAAGCAGCCGGGGCCGCCGCGGGCATGACCTGGGACGATCTCATCGCGCAACGCATCTTCCAGCCTCTGGGCATGGCTACCAGCACCACCACCACCCGCGACCTGCCCCAGCGGAGCGAGGTCGCTACCCCCCACGGAATGCGCGACAGCGCCCTCAAACCCATCGCGCACCGCAACCTGGACAACATCGCCCCGGCCGGCTCGATCTACTCCAGCGCCTCGGAGATGACCCGCTACCTCCGGTTCATCCTGGGAGGCGGAAGCTTCGAAGGAAAGCAACTGCTCAAGCCGCAGACGCTCGCGGTGATCCAGACACCTCACGTCAGTATGGCGACCCAGCGCGACTCGCTGCGACCCAGTACTCACTTCAACGGGTACGGACTGGGGTGGGTGCTGCAGGACTACAAGGGCCGCAAGATCGCCTGGCACAACGGCGGCATCGATGGATTCCTGTCGGAGATGTGGACCGTGCCGGAGGAAAAGCTCGGCATCGTGGTGCTGTCGAATCGTGACGGGCATCAGCTGGGCCCGGCCGTGGTGTGGCGGATTCTGGATCTGTACATGGGACCGGTGGAACACGACTGGCATGCGATCACGTTCAAGCGGTGGCAAGGCCTGTTAACGGCTCAGTCGGCGTCGGCGAAACAGGCCGAGGCCGCGCGGACCAAGGACACGAAACCGAGCCGGCCGCTGGAAGCCTATGCCGGCACCTACACTGATTCGTTGTACGGCGATTTCAAGCTCAAGCTCGAGAACGGCCAGCTAACCGCGGACTACGGCGCCGGCACCTTCGGCGGGACGCTGGAGCACTGGCAGTTCGACAGCTTCCGCGCCACCTGGCGGGATCAGCAGTTCGGCCGCGGCTTCATCAGCTTCGGGCTGGACCGGGATGGCAAGGTAACCGAAGCGAGGGTGGACAACCTGGCGACGTTCAAACGACGCTGATCAGGGCGATTAAGGGGGTTAGGCGGTTGGGGCGGTTAGAGTGGTTCCGGAGATCGGTTAGACCACGACCTTCTAGCCGGCCCGTGACCGCCCTTGACCGCCTTAACCGCCATAACCGCCATAACCGCCTCAACCCGCCCCTCGATTAGCGCCCCAGATCCACGTAAGATGTCCGCGCGAAGAACACCGTATCCGGCGGGACGGTCTGCGCCGATGCTTGCCCGCTCAGTTTGGTGCCTCGCAGGGTCAGGTTGAGGAAGATGGTGTGGCGGTGCAGCGCGGCATCGGGTGTGGGCATGCGACTGTCGAACCGCCCGAAGAACACCGAATCCCCCTGCCAGTTTGTTCCCCACAGGAGCGCCTTGGGCTGGTTCGCCAGCTGGGCGACCACGTCCCCGTCCGGCTGGAAAGTCAGGGTGAACGGCACCGTGCCGTCCCAGGTCCGCACCGTGCCCTTCCACTCCCCGGCCAGCGTCGGGGGCGTGCTCCAGCTCCGCGGCGGCTGCTG
>DASWKS010000122.1:0-5072 GCA_036396495.1 Gemmatimonadales bacterium | reverse complement strand
CTTCGCGCTTATTCGGCGCGGTGGCTTCGAACTCCACCACCCGTTCCAGCCGCCGGTCGTTCAACAGTGTGTTGAGCACGCCCGCCTGGGCCTGGTTGACCCGCCGCAGCGCCCCTTCGACCTCGATATTGCGAAGAATGGCCTGGTCCAGCAAGAACTCCGGCGTCGCGAACGCGTTCTGGTTCAGGAACTGCACCGCCTCCTTCTGCCGGGCCCGGGGCCAGGGCCGGTACCGCAGCCCGTTCTGGCCGGCGTATTTCTCCTGTGCGTCCGCGCCTCCCACCATCATCGCCACATGTCGGAGCTCGGTGGCCCACTGCCCCATCAGTCGGCTGTACATCAGGTCCAGGTCATCGTAGTCGTAGCCTTCATGCACCGTGGCGGGGACCAGGAGTGGTACGATCTGCTTGATCGACTTGATCCCCCAGCCGGTGGCCTTGACCGGGTCGGCGTCGCCGACCGCTTCGGTGTGATCGCCCGGATCGGCGCCGCGCGAGTCGAACATGTTGAAGCGGTACCACGGCACCGAATCCTGCTCCCGCGACCAGCGGTCCAGCGTCTTCCATTCCTCGTCAGGGGTGCGGGCGCCGGGAATCGGGGTGTAGCCCCAGCGGGTGACGTACTGGTCCCAGGGGCCGATCCGCGGAATCAGGTCCTCGATGTCGATCTTGTCTTCCGGCTGCGCCACGTAGTTGAAACGGGAATAGTCCATGATCGACGGGGCATGCCCCATGCGTTTGGCCCAGGTACGGCTCCGCAGCGAATCCACCGGGTAGGTCGAGCTGCCCTTCTGGTCGTGCTGGTAGCCCAGGGTGTGCCCGACCTCGTGTGCCACCACGAACTCCACCAACCGGCCCATCAATGAGTCGGGATAGGGCCACATCCGGGCCCGCGGGTCGAGGTGCCCGACCTGGGTGAAGTACCAGGTCCGCTGCAGGTTCATGATGTTGTGATACATGTAGATGTCGGACTCGAGGATTTCACCGGTCCGGGGGTCGTGGACGTTAGGCCCCTGCGCGTTCTCGATGGTGGACGGGAGCCAGCGGACCACCGAGTAGCGCGCGTCCTCCGGAGCCCAATCGGGATCCTGGGCCTTGGAGGGAGGATCGGCCGCCACGATGGCGCGCCGGAATCCCGCGGCTTCGAACGCTACCTGCCACTGCTCGATACCGCGCTTGACGTAGGGCTTGAGCCAGTCGGGCGTCGCCGGATCGACATAATATGTGATGGGCTTCACCGGCTCCGATATCGCCGCGTTGGGGTCCTTCTTCTCCAGCCGCCAGCGCACCAGGTAGTGGCGGGTCTCGGCCCGCTGTTCCGGCCGGCCGTAGTCCACCTGCTGCAGGGCGAAGATGCCGATGCGCTTGTCGGCCAGCCGCGGCATCATCGGCTTCTCGGGCAGCTTGATCATGCTCCAGTGCATCACGATGCTGGCCGTGCCGGTAGCGGCCGGCGCGAACGGATTCACCGGGACGGCGGGCCCTCCGACCGGAGGAGGCGGGTAGGTGACGGTCGCCTCGACCTCGACGTTCTCGGGGAACGACAGGACCTGCTCGATGTAGGACCGGGCCGCGTCCGGTTGGGTGCGCACCCGGGGCCCGGGACCGAGTTCGGGCGGCGGGGCGGTATAGAGCCGGCTGACGTCGATGACCGGCGCGCTGTCCGGGCCGTACGCCTCCACGTTGAACCCGCCCAGGATCATGTCGTTGTTGGAATTGCGCACCGCGGTGTAGATCGGATGGGAGCTGTCCGCGACCGTCTGATAGGACACGTTCCGCACCAGCACCCGGTGGTCCCTGCGCTCCCATTTGAGCACCCGCGTCGCGGCGACCTGCTGGCCGCCATACCCCATGTTCACCGGAACCCGGCTGGCTCGGGTCACCAGCAGCAGCTCGCGATTGAGCGCGCTCCGCGGGATCTCGAAATAGAGTCTCCCGCCGATCTGGTGGGTCTTGAACAAGCCGGAACGGGTCCTGGCCTGCGAGGTAATCACGCGATTGTAGGGTCGGGGCGACGGCTCGCCAGCCTGACCGGGGCCGCCGGCCCGCTGAGTGGTGTCCTGTGGAGCGCCGGCCGGGCCGGTGGGTTGCCCGGCAGGGGCTCCCGGCCTTCCAGCCGGTGGGGCCTGAGGTTCGGGGCCGCTACTTGGGGTCGCCTTGCTGCAACCGACCAGTGCGATGAGTGTGGCCGCTGCTACCAGTCGTCGAGCCGGCATCATGATTTCCTCGAGTTGGATGAACCTGACCGCGGAAGTAACTCTGGTACGGGACAGGGCTCAAGGTCGTTGAACGCCAATCGAATCACGAGAAACCGAGAGCGGGGCCGCCGGGTGGGAGGCGCGTGCTGGAGGACCCGGCCGAGGCGCGTCAGGTGCGGCCTCGGGTCGCGGCGCGATCCGTAGCATGGCGCCAGCCGCACTGCAGCGACCGGCTGGACCTCCAGTACGTGCCGACCAGGACCCGGCAGCCCCGCTCTCGGTTTCTCGTGATTCACTACTTGCGTTAGAGTCCCCTGTCGGCCGCCAGCACCGCCCCCAGGAGCACATTCGCTCCGTTAGTTATGTCCTCCGGCCGGCTCAGCTCCTCCGGGGAATGACTGATCCCCCGCACGCTCGGCACGAAGATCATCCCCACCGGCGCGATTCGCGCGACCTCCTGGGCATCATGCCCAGCGGCACTGGGCAGGTCACGGTGAGTCAATCCCAGCGCGTCGGCGCTCCGCGCGACGATCCCTCGCAGTCGGGGGTCGGCCGGCGCCGGGTCGTTGGTCGACATCTCGCGGAATTTGATGGTGGTTCCGGTTTCGGCCGCGATCTTCCCGGCTTCCTCCTGGAAACGGCTGGTCAGCATCGTGAGCTTCTCGGTCGAGAGGTCCCGTAGATCGATGGTGAGTATCACTCGGCCCGGAATGACGTTCACTGTCCCCGGTACGGCCGAGATGCGGCCGACGGTGCCGACCTGCCGTCCGGGGTTGGTGCGCACCACCTGATTCACGGCCACCGTCAGCCGGGCCGCCGCCAGCATCGCGTCCCGCCGCCGGTCCATGGGCGTCGTGCCGGCGTGATTGGCGAACCCCTCGATGGTCACCTCGAACCAGCGGATGCCGACAATGCCTTCCACCACACCGATCTGGATCCCCGCCTCGTCGAGCGTGCCGCCCTGCTCGATATGCAGCTCGAAGTAACAGAGGAGGTCCCCCGGCTTGCGCCGTGCCTCCGCCAGCCGGTTCAGATCGCCGCCGATGATCCCGATGCCCTCCCGGATGGTCTTGCCCGACCGTGCCACCCGTTCCAGCTCGGCTTCGGTCACACCGGTGGCCATCAGCTTGCTTCCGACGGTCCCGCCTTCCTCGTTCTGGAATACCACCACTTCGATCGGATGCCGGGTCACGATCCGCCGGTCGGCCAGAGTGTGCGCCACCTCGATCGCGCCCAGGGCGCCGACGTCGCCGTCGTAGTTACCGCCGTCCGGTACCGAATCGATGTGGGAGCCGAACAGGATGACCGGACGACCTGCTTCCCGGCCATCCCGCCGGCCGAAGATGTTGCCGGCCGGATCCACCCGCACCTCCAACCTGGCGCTTCGCATCAGGTCCATCACGTAGCTGCGGCCGGCCAGGTCCGCTTCGGTGTAGGCGACCCGGTTGGTGCCCGTGGCACTGCGCCCGAAGGTCGCCAGTTCGGCCAGATGACGATTCAGGCGGGCTCCATCGACTCGGACGGAGCCCGCCTGGCGGGTGCTCGAAGGCGGTGAGAAGCTGGGGACCATCGTCGCCCCCAGTACCCGGGCGACGAAATCACGGCGGAACATGGGACCTCCGGGATCGGGCTCCCGGAGGCGTTATGGTGCGGTGCCGGGAGCCGGGGGTGGTGCCGAAGGGTCGGGCGGAGCCGGAGGGATGATCACGTCCTCGCCGCCCATGATCTCGGCGCCCATCGAGTCACCGGGCACCATGGTACCGTCCGCGCCCAGCAGGCGGAAGAGCCGCCACTGCTGTTGTTTCGCGGCGTTGACCCGGGTGCCGTTGTACATCACCGAGATCAGGATCAGACCGTCCTTGTGCCCCAGGTAGCCCACCAGCGTGGCGGCGTTCCCCAGAGTGCCGGTCTTGGCCCGCACCACACCGGGACCCGGCAGTCCGTTGGTCAGCTTGCGGAGGGTTCCGGAGCCGTTGGCAGGCAGCAACAAGGGGAAGTTTCGCCCCGCGGGAGTGGATGGGAACCGGGCCAGGTACGTCACGAACGCCCAGGGTGAAGCCCGGTCGTCGTAGGAAAGCCCGCTGCCGTCCACCAGTGTCACCCCCATCGGGTCGCCGATCACCTCCCGCACGTGGTCGGTCAATCGTTGCGCAGCCCCGGGCACCGGCCCGGCGGCCCAGCGCAACATGGCTTCGGCCCCGATGTTCAGGCTTCTGGTGTTCACCTCACTGGCGATCGAATCGAAGGGAGCGGAGATCACCTCGGCCAGTGTCATCCGGCCGGCCGCGGTTCCTTCTCCTCCGATCCCGGGTGCACGAACCCACTCGATCCCGGCCTGGGTCAGGGCTGCACCCCAGCTGGCCTCGAGCACCGCCTGCGGATTGGTGCTCGGTCCGCGCCAGATGCGGGGGCGGGCCCGGATGCCGATGGAGCCGGTGATGGTGAAACGTCCGTTGGGCATTTGCCGGAAGGCCAGCCGGCTCCGGCGCCCCGACACGGTCCTGGCCTTCAATTCGGCCAGATCGGCCATGCCCTCGGGCGCTGTGCCTACCACCCGAGCGTGCGCTCCGACCCGGGTGCCAGGAGCGACGGTGAAGGACACCAGGTTCTCGTTGAGAGTGACCTCGCCGATCAGTGGTGCGAACCAGCGACCCTTATGCTTGGGCGACCAGACGGCGGGATACGCGGCGGCGGCGGCACCCCAGGCGCTCTGGATGGTTAGCGGTCCGACCAGGCGGCGGATGCCCCGGTCGGCCAGTTGGGCCGACAGGTCCTTGAGGGTGGGACCGCTCCGGAGCGGGCGCTCGAGGGTGGGGTCGCCGTTCACTTCCAAGGCCCAGGTGCCGATCCAGGTTCCCTGCGAGTCGATCGATCC